>JBAXTR010000111.1:0-6858 GCA_037130095.1 Methanomicrobiales archaeon | reverse complement strand
TCTCCTCAATCGGGACGATAGTCGGCCCGGCAATCGGGGGCGTGCTTTGCCAGTACCTCTCCTGGAACTGGATCTTCTTCATGAACATCCCGGTAGGGATCGTTGCAATCCTCCTTGGTGCAAAGGTAATCCCGAAGAACGGGGTTGTGAAGCGGACCGGAGGGTTCGACCGTGCCGGTGCAACCCTTATCTTCGTGGGCCTTGCAAGCCTGCTCTTTGCCCTGTCCGAGGGGCAGGCATTCGGTTGGACAGCCCCGGCAATCATCGTAGCATTTGCACTCGCCATACTCACGCTCGGCGGCTTTGTTTACTGCGAGCTCCGGGCCCCGGACCCGCTGCTCGAACTGCGCTTATTTACACGGAAGAACTTCCTCATGACCAATCTGATCATCGTTCTTATCTTCTTCTGCTATGGCGGGATCAACTACCTGTTACCCTTCTATCTCGAGTATGTCCACCACGTTCTCCCTTCCGCAGCGGGGTTGATCTTAGCGTCGCTCTCGGTTGCGGGCGGGATCGCGGGGATTCTTGCAGGGATGCTGTACAACAGGACAGGCGGACGGCTGCTCTGCATTATCGCCGGTGTCTCGATAGTTGCCGGGTTCCTCATGATGACAATGATCCGGGTAGACACCTCGACGGGATTCGTGGTCGCCTGTCTCCTCCTGTTCGGCTTCGGGATGGGCCTGATGCTCACGCCGGTATCCAACATGATCATGAACTCGGTTGCAAGGAAATACCAGGGCATGACCTCCGGCCTCATCATCGTCGAACGGTTTGCACCGATGTCCATGGGAATCGCCCTGTTCAACCTCGTTTTCATCCAGGGGGCCATTACCGTTGCCGCTCACAACGATATCACGAGGACAGCACCCGTGAACATAAAGATAGGGGCCCTCATGGCAGGTTTCGACCTGGCCTTTTTCTTTGCGTTCCTGGTCGGGGTCATCATCCTGGTCCTGGCTATCGTCGCACGACAGGAGACGCATCCCGACTATCAGCAGGGTGCTGACGAGCCACTCACGACGCCCGCGTTATAGGCGCGGGGAGATTTTACGATGAACCCCCGCCTAGGCATCGTCGGTTGGGCCAGATAACCAGGAATGTATCCCCGGCCGTTACCGGGATTCAGACCAGGATATAGCGTCCCACCCGGTTACGGTACTCCAGATATTCCTGTCCAAATACCTTCTGCATCTGGTTCTCTTCAGCGAGGACAATGGAATGATGGATTGCAATGACGAATACGGCTAGTGATATAACCACTGGATTCAGGGTATAGAGGCCGGATGCAGCCATCGTTGCATACATACCGACGTACATCGGGTTTCTGCTGAGTCTGAATAATCCGTTGACCTTGAGGTTCGTGTGTTCCTTTGGGGTCCCCAGGCGGAATGAACTTCCCATTTCGAACCTTCCGATGTATAACAGTGCAAATCCGAAAAACCATAATACCAGACCAGTTACCTGGAGGAACGAGGGCACTTTAAATAACGATATGCTGATCCCCCAGATCTGAAGGACCATCGCCCCCCAAAGGACAAGAATCGAGTATTTACTGATGTAAAACAGGGTCCTGTTTATCGGGGCCTCACCGTCCTGTTCAATCTTGTTACGCAGAAATAACGCCCCTCCGCCGAATAAAACTACCAGGAAGCCAAGGGGGAGGATAGTTGCCGCAATAGCCGCAATAGCCGCAATAGCCGAAATCATGTCAGTCACCATAATTTGTCCTGTTATTCCATCCTCAGGAGGCCTGGTAGAATCCCCGGACCAGGAGCCAGGCGCCAATGAGAATTAAAAATCCGGCAAAGGCATATGGCCAGAGTGCAGCAGGCGCATAGACAAAGCCAATCCCGATAAAGACCAGAAAGGCTCCGATAAGAAGCATTGTGACATCCGTGCTTCCCGGTTTAATATACTCACTCCCCAGCGGTTTCCGAACAAGAGGAAGCAGTCCTGACCCGAGAAATCCGAGCCCAAGCCCGACAAGGAAGCCGGAACCCACCTGATCTACGAGCAGGCCCACGCCGAGTCCGATAAGGATACCGGCAGGAATAATGAACCCGTACGGTTGGTGTTGTTTCCCGGATTCCGTAAACCCGTTCGTCATTTCTTTACACTTCGTGTCTGTGATTTCAGCACAATTGTTTGTTTTCATCCAATCATTCCTCATGGAACTAAATAAAGAAAAGGCGGGTAATGATGTTATGAATTGAGCCGTACATGTATGGTCATATTTATATCACATTCATGCACCAGATCGGGTTGTATGAAGAAAATGACGGTACGGCTTTCCGGGGACCTTTTCGATTACTGTAAATCGTACGGCCAGGTTATCGAAAGGTTCGAGGTGATCTCCCTCTTCAACATGGTTGACGATATACACAGCGAGGTGTGCAAGTTTACCATCAGGGAAGGTATCCAGGTCGATCAGATCCAGTGCAATTATGTGTCGAATCTCTTAGTGCTTCAGAACAAGGGTCGTGAATATACCTGCCTCGTAAAGGGAACATTTTCTGAAGATATTACACGGTTCCTCCAGACCTATGGTTCAAAGTTTGAGCCTCCCATTGTCTTCGAGAACGATTGCCTCACATTCAACATGGTCGGGACCCCGGAGGACTTCCATACGTTCGTTTCCGATGCCAGGGAGAAAGGATGGGGCCTTGAAATCCTGTCAGTCTGTGATTATAATCCTGAAGTCAGCGGGGTCTTTGATGTCCTCACACCCCGGCAAAAGAAGATCCTCATCGAGTCCTATCGCCTGGGGTATTTCGATCACCCCCGTCAGCTGAACGCGGGCGAGCTCGCAGAAAAGATGGGAATTAACAAGAGCACGCTGCTTGAACACATCCATAAAGCGGAGAAACGACTAATCGGGCAGATCATTGCACAGGTTGCATGAGCAATACTTCAACCCGGAACACTGGCAGATTCTTCCAAAATAACTATTTTTAATCTGAATGCGCCAAAATTACCTTATATTTGCTAAAATAACGCCAAAATCCTAAAACTTCGCGGAACGGATGGATTAATGGCCCTCATGGTTGCCTGCCTGGTGAAGACCAGGATATGATCCCTGGTTTGCATTGTGATTCCTGTTGGCAACTGTATAAAAGATGGTAATTGCGTATAGAATCGGTTGAAACAATTCCTGTATATTGGCTTTTCATAGGAAATCCTGGCCTTTTCATGACTCCATGCATGGCTAACGTATCCTATCCCAGGTTACCGGGAGGATTTTGCAGGTGGAATTTACCTTAATAACTTAAAATGGCGTATCGCTCCCACAATAGCATTCTACGGAATACTCCCCAAAGAGACCTTCAATTTGCCTGAGATCAGTACTATCAGGAGGTTTTACTTCCCCGCAAGGATACGCTCTCCCAAGAAGACCGTATTTTGACATCCCAAGGTGATGGAGGGGTAGCAGGTTAACTTCATTTTTACCCGTTTCTGCAATAAATTCCGCAGTTGCCAGGATATTTTCCCGTGAATCATTAAATCCCGGGATTACCGGTACCCGGAATATCAGCCGGCCCTCCCAGGATGTCGCCATTTTTTTTGCGTTTTCAAGGATGAGCCGGTTGGAAATTCCGGTACCGGCCCTATGCCGATCATCGTTCATGCACTTGAGGTCGAAAAAAACCCAGTCAAGGTAACCGAGGAGTGCATGGAAGTGCTCCCAGGGGGCATGACCGGATGTCTCCATCGCCGTATGGATATACGAATCAAAGCACCTGGAAAGGAATTTTTTTACAAACGGATATTGTTCCATTGGCTCTCCTCCGGATACGGTAACCCCTCCCCCGCTTCCCCAGTAATGGCGGTCCCGGTGTATCTTTTTCATAAGGTCCTGTACGGTTATAAAAAACCCGTTTACCTGGAGAGCACGGTAATTACAGGCACGGACACAATTAAAATCGGTACACAGGCTGCAATGCTCTCTCTGGATTGTAGCCGGCAATCCCTCCCCCGTGATCGTAAGAGCATGGTCTGGGCAGGAGGAAATACAGGAATAATTTTTTTCACATTGTTCCCGGTAAAACATCAACTCCCGGTTCGGGTCCTGGCCCTCGGGATTTGCACACCACCTGCACCTCAACGGGCATCCTTTTAAAAAGACAACGGTCCTGGATCCGGGCCCGTCATGGAATGAAAAACCCTGGAGGTCGAAAAGCAGGCCTGTTTCATCGCTCATCCGGCGCAACTTCCCATTCGAATCTCTCGCATGTTTTTGCTATCATATCAGGATACGCCGGGTTTTTCCCCATGCAGGTCCCCGTTTCTCCTTCGGACTCCAGATATGAGATACAGTATCTGCATTTTTTTACCGGGAAGAACAGCTCGCATGCTTCTGCATCCGAAATTGTTTCATCCTTTTTCACCCGGCACATCCCCCGGAATACGTCTATCTGGATATACTCGCGGCAATCCTGGTGGCAGGGGGCCTTTTTCTTCATGGGACCTCCTCGTATTCCGTCCTGGCAATAATCTCGTCCTGGATCGGTTTCCCAAGTTCAACCCAGTACTGGGTAAATCCGGCGACCCGTACCATCAGTCCACGGTAGTGTTCCGGGTGAATTTGTGCTTCCCTGAGGACTTTGGAGTCAACTACGTTGAATTGTATATGGAACCCACCCCGTCTCATGTATGCCCTGATAAATTCGAGGAACTTCCGTGCCCCTTCACGGCCTTTAATTACAGATGGGTGGATTTTTACATTCAGCTGGGAGTTCTGTGATTTGGCATGGTCCCAGCATGTTGCAGAATTACATAATGCATAGGGCCCGTTCCTGTCTGTTCCCGGGTATGCAGACAGGGATGCGTCCGCGTAGGCCGTTCCTTCAAGGCGCCCGTCTGGACCTGCGATGGTTACGGCACCCATGGGACCATGGGTGGAGACCGAGATCTGGCACGCATAGAGTGGTTTCTCATAAAGGGACACAAAATCATGGCACACGGTACAGAACCAGTTTTCCCAGTCCGCAAGGATGTTATCTACATACGGGTCATCATTCCCGTATTTCGGGGCATCGTGGCAGAATGCATGGACCCTGGCGTAGGTACTAGCATCAGGTCTCTTTTTCTGGTCAAATAGTGAATAGGAACCAGTCTCTTCTGCGGTATGGTAACCAAAATTATTAAGGAGTACCGACCTTAAGTCGTCAAGCGTGAAGTTCTTCTCTTCGAATATATTCTTTTTAATGGACGCCAGGGAGTTTACGAGATTAATACCCCCTGATACCTCGACATTGAACGTCGTGTTGTACCGCGACCCCATCTCCCCGATATGCTTTCCTTTTGTAAGGCAGTCCGGTTTCAGTACTGAATTGATGACCGGGGGTGTAATCTTTCTCCATGCATCGTGCTGGATATTGTTACACCTGCAGAGGATATCGACGGTCTTTCTGAAGTGTTCCCTGAAGGTATCCATGAGATCGTCATACGACTCTATCTGTTTTGTACGGGGTGGGAAAATTCTCTGGTTCGTTCGCATGTCCATTCCGTCGAAGAGCACCACTTCCAGTAGCTTGGGGAGACCGATGAAATGCACACCGACGCTGGTCGCTGCACCCGCCCCCCCTGGCAGGTAATACGTGTGGTCACCAAGCCGTAACGGCATCCAGGTACCGGCCGATGTTTCAAGACACCCGCCAATTGCCCACGCCCGTGCTTCTCGTGGGGTCATTCCTTCAGGGCCATAGTTATTCTGGATAAATTCCATGGCTACGCGGTTGTTTACCCATGCAGGATATCCGGTCCCGGTTTTTGTGCATTCGATGCCTTTTAACAGGAATTCTTCCGGTAACTTTTCATCGTAGAGCAGGCTCAGGGTGGGCTGGGGGGTAGAACAGGTCATGGCAGATTCAAGGATCAGCATTTCCAGTTCGTTTTCCGCATTTGCTCCGTCTTTATCAAGACCTCCCACGCAGAGATTGTTAAACGTGTTGCTGGAAAGTACACCCCCGATTACCCCGGTTGATGCAAAACAGTCAAGTTCGGTGAATTTTAACCGCATACATTCAAGGAGCTCGAGGGTGCTTTCCCGCGTGATGGTCCCGTTATCCATGTCCTGTTTCCACCATGGATACAATACCTGGCCAAGCCGGCCCGGTGAGAGACCCGATATGCAGTCTTCATTCAGCACGGCAATATGAAATGTCCAGCATAACTGGAGGGCTTCCCGGAATGAACGGGGCGGGTGAGAGGATATCCAGGTAAGGGTCTCTGCGATTTCGGTATATTCCCGCCTCAATTCTTCATCGCGTTCCTTTTCTGCAAGTTCCCGGGCTTCCTGTGCATAATTCAGGATCCATTTCTTAATACCCTCAAGTGCGATACATGATGCCTGGTAGAAATAGAGGCGGTCCATACCCGGGTGCCCGGCAACTTCCGCAATTTTTCCTTTGCACCAGGTGATGATGCCATCGATCCCGTACCGGAGAGGATAGTAATAATTTATCACTTCCCGCCCCTGCGGAAGGGTGAACCCGGAGTCAAACAGGCAGATAACCGAACGCATTATCGATTCTTTTTGTGGATAATCCGGGACTAACATCTCGTATTTATGCCCGATATCCTCAACCGACTGGTGCTCCCACATCCTGACGAGTGCCATCAGGATGGGAAGTTCTTCTCTCCTCAAACCAAATTTGCCTGCAATAGAGACGACATTGCCACTACTCTTGGTGACATTTCCCCCGCCGGTCCCCATTTTTGTTACCTGGTCATTACTGAACTGGCCGGCTTCCTGTGCTTCCCGGTACATCTCATCTTCTTTGTCCATGAGAAAGAGTTCGGATAACCATGGCATCGGGTAAGAACCCCGGAGATAGCAGGTCCTCCTCATGA
>JBAXTR010000110.1:0-6875 GCA_037130095.1 Methanomicrobiales archaeon | reverse complement strand
TCTCCCTCATCACTCATCAGTCAGCGACGATGTAGCCATATTATTTTAACAGGAGCGGCAATAAAGGTTTGTTATCCTCGGTCCGGCCCCTCTCTGCTACCTGGCCAAAAATGCCGTTTTTACAATTTGTCCGTTTTCCTTTCGCTGTAAGAGGTTATCAATTAACAGGCACCATTGAACGGGGTGTATAAATCTTCACATCCCCGTGGTCATACACCGGAATAATATCGGCTGAATCTAGGTTCACGTGGTAACGGGCCCGCTCTGAATCGCCTACATACAACAGCGTGGCATTATATTTTTTCATCAGCGCCACGGTTTCCTTCGGGTTTTCATAGATCGACCGGACATCATTCATCCGTGTGCCGTACCATCCTGAGGTATCACCGCGCCACATAAACTCGTGGAAAGGCCAGCCGATAATAGTCGGAATACCGGTGAACGATGAAATCCTTGAATAATAGGTATAATCACCGCTTTCGGCTTCAACAATCGTAATATTCCCTGGCAGGGCACGCAGCCACGCCACGGCTGCCGCATCACCCGGGTGGCTGGAGTTTACGTATGCCAGGCCATCAAGAGACCTCGGTCCTTCGATCATGGTTGCCGGGATTGCAAGCGGCAGGAGGATAAACCCGATCGCAAATACCAAGGTCAGTATGTACCGGGCAGGGATGGGAATAGTCAGTGGCCGGACCCACCTGGCAAGCATCATTCCAAGCATTGCAAACCCTGAAGCCCCAAGTAAGAGCCAGGCTGCAAAATAGAACTTGAAGACGGTATTCATGCGGTAATACACGTCCCCCATGCTGTCCTTGAGATAGAAAAACTCGCAGAAGATGATGATTACCAGTCCTGCCATTGCAAGAATTTCCACGGGGTCCGGTCTCCAGCGTGCAATAAGGTAGATGAGCGGCACCAGCGCGACCGCTGCAGAGAGGTAGCCGGCAAGAGCAAACGGGAGAGCGAAAAGGATGAGCCAGGGCCGTTTTACAATATCCCTCCAGAGATAGGCAATAAATATCAGGAGAAATATGCCATGCACAAGCAGGAATTCCGGCAGTCCTGTCGGGGAAAATACCAGCCCGATCCCCTGGATGCCCTGCGTGTTCAGCTGGAAATAAAACGGGGCCCACAACAGGACTGAGAGCGGCGGGACGATAAGCAGGAAGCCCCAGGGGGTATCAGCAATATGACCCTGGTGTTTCCGGAGCATCGCGAACAGGTCCCTGATTGCATCCACTACGCATTTCAGTGCTGAACGGACCCTGGATGAGAATCTCCTGAATGTACCGGGTACCTCGTCGGGAATGATTGCGTTTCCCTCGTGGATCGTTACATACCAGACCAGCACCCCGATTAAGACCATGAACGGTGCGTACAGGAGGATGTCCCAGGTATTGATCAACGGCATCGCTCCCAGTGAAAGGGCGGATAGTCCGATTACACACCAGCGTCCCCTGCAGGTAAGATTTCCCCATTTTTTCAGGGAAAATACCAGGAGGAATATGAAAAACACCTGGTTGAACATGCCGATGAGGTGGGGGTGTACATCACCCCAGAGGAGTGAAAAGAGCGGGAACTCATTGATCGCGTTCGGTATCGTCCGGGTACTATTCCAGAAAAGTGATCCGGCGGGCGTTCCCCTGATGGTCTCGTAGAGAAACGAGGGGTTGACAATAAGGAATGTCGCGAGCAGGAGCCACCTGAAGCGTTCAAGAAGAAGGTGACCTAGGGCGTACATCATCACCGCAGAGAGTGCGAAGACGGTCGGAAGGGCAAGGTTGAAAACGATACTGGACGGTGCACCGCTAACAACCCCAAGGCCCCCGATTGCCCAGTAGCCGAGATAATAATAGACATTCATGTAACCCCCGGAAAACCAGGGGTCGAGGGGGGGGACAACCGGGTCACGCATTACCGATGCGATGAACCCGTGGTCCATGAATTTCTCGGCAAAGGAGATTGACGGGTTCACGAACCGTACGTTAAGCATGAACAGGAAGCAGACCAGGAACAGGAACTCCCATTTCCATTCCCCTTTGATATCTTTCCAGGTGTAATCCCGGCGATACAGTGCAACAAGGAGCAGGACGATAAACGGGACCAGTGCAATTTGCACCGGGACCCGCACCAGTCCGCAATACCATGAGATTATCGTGAATATTAAAACGGATGCAGGGAATGCCACCGGAAACGCAAGGTCCCCGATCGCTCTTTTCAGGTACGGCCAGAGTGAGAGCTGGAGCAGGGTGAGGATAAGCAGCCACGAGATTACCGAAAGGAACTGGATATCAGCGCCCGGAATTCCCATCCACTCCTTCACCAAGCTCTTTGTTGAAAGCAGATTTTATTGTTGAGAGTACCCAGTCACCGAGGTAATAGATGGAAATGACACCGCCGATGAGGGTGACCAGGTTCTTGATCAGGTGGTCGGTAACAGCAATGAGGAATGCGAGGGCCGGCTCAACTCCCGACAGTTGCAGGACAAGGGCCACGGCAAGTTCATAGGTCCCGACGCCGCCGGGTGTCAGCGGGACTGCTTTCACGAGGTTCCCGATAACGATAGCGAGAATTATTACAGGTACCCCTATGCTCTGTCCAAACATGTAGACGACGAAGATGCAAACTGCAACGTCCAGCAGCCAGATTATGACCGATAGGACCGAGAACTGGAGGAGTGACCTGACACTGAGCGAGGCCTTTCGTACCTCCTCAAGCATGGTCAGGATAAGCCTGATGTACTTATTTTCAGACTTCACCCTCCCGAGAGCGATCAGGACGACCATGAAAATTGCCCCGATAATTAGGGGGGCCACGATCACCATGTAAAACCACTGTGGCACATTCAGGACAAAGGGGAGCATGAGCACCCCGAGGAGTGCGACCATGATGATATCGAAAAGCCTCTCGACGACGAGGGAGGAGATACCGGTCGAAACTGATGTGTCATACTCGTGCTTCAGGATGAAAATCCTGACGAGGTCGCCAAGCCTTGCCGGTATCACGAGGTTTGCAGTCTGGGAAACAAATATGCAGGCCGTGGAAACAAGCATCCCTGCTTTTACCTGGAGGCTCTTCAGGATACCCATGTACCGGGCACCTCGCAATATCCATGCGAGGAGACAGACGAGCACTGCCGGAACAATATAGAGGGGTACCACGTGCTGGAGGGCGATGAGCAGCTCGTCCCATACCGAAAGCAGCATGTAAATAATAATCCCAGCGGCAATAAGTGTGGGAATAACAATTGCGCTAATCTTTTTGAACATTGAGCCGCCACCACAACCGTACTATCGAAAGCCCCATTCCTGTCACGTCACTCTTCCGGACTGTTGTGCCCGGCCCCTGCTCCCAGTGTACCGGGAACTCGAATACCCGGTAACCGTTCCGCTGGGCACGGACCAGGATCTCGGTATCCCAGAACCAGTGACGTTCCCTGACCTTTTCTGCGAGCAACAGGACACAGTCCCGGCGAAACGACTTGAACCCGCACTGGTGGTCGTAGAGCCTGCTCCGGAGGACCAGCCTGACCAGGAAATTATACCCCCTGCTCGCAAATTCCCTCCCACCGGTCCGCCTGATCCTGCTGTCAGGGAGAAGTCTTGACCCTGTTGCGATATCATAGCCCTCCTGTATCGCAAGGACCAGCTCTCGGAGGTGCTCCATACCAGTCGCCAGGTCGACGTCATAATACAGCACGACAGGTGCGGACGTTTCACGAAATGCACGGTTCAGTGCCCTTCCCCGTCCAAGACGTTCATCACTGTGGAGGAGGCGGACACGAGGTTCTGTTATACTGATCTCCCTCACCAGCTCAGCACTCCCGTCCGTACTGCCGTCCTCAGCGATAATAAGTTCAAAATCCGGTGTGATCTCCTCAAGGTATTGCAGGGAAACGGGGATTGCGTGTTCCAGGGCCTTGCGGTCATTGTATACCGGTATAACGGCAGCGATGGCAGGTGTCGTCATTCCATGACCCCCTTCTCAATCACGCCTGCAACCTCGAACCCGGCCCTGACCGACCCCTCCATGCTCCTCTCAGGGTAATTTGGCTCTGAAAACATGCCTGCCATGTACAACCCTTTTTTGCCGTACGATGGAATTAACCGGCGGAACCCGGTAGTATAGACCGGTCCGGCAAACGGGTCAACAGCAAGTTTATGCCAGTGGATTGCCTCTTCAGGAACGGAAAATCTCCTGCAGAAGTCCGTTATCATTACCTTGTCGAGGCCCGGGGTGACAACCCCTGAAAAATAAGACGCCAGGTACAGGATATGTTCGCCGTACCGTTCAGGAGGTATGAAGTTTGTGTGGGAAACAACGGCACCGTACGGGGCATCGTCTTTCATATTGAGCCAGTAAATGTTCTCTGTAACATCACGGTCAAGTCCGATTGTCATGCAGGCGGCACCCTGGTAAGGGATTTCGGGCATATCCGGCCCACCGATCCGCTGGAGCTGGCCCGGGGGAATTGTTGAGATAACTGCATCATACTTCGTGCCATTAACATTCCATGAGTCCACCTGCTGCACGAGAGTTGTTGCAGGAGCATTGTACAAAATACGGGTGCCTTTTGCGGATATAGCAGACACAAGCGAATCAACAAGCAGGTGGAACCCCCGGTCCAGGTATCCGAGCCGTTCACCGGAAATACCCCGGTCAGACCTGATTTTTATCCTGCTGATAAGCCAGGCGGCAGATACTTCCGAGCGGCGTTCCCCGAACTTGCTACGGAGCAATGGTTCAAAAAATGATGTATAAACCCGCTTTCCGACGTGCTGAAGTATGAAATCCTCTGCAGTAACTGAATCGAGTGGCAGGGTGTCCATTTTTTTTGCTTTCAGAGTAAGCAATGCAAGCCGTGCCTTGTCTGCAAGACCTAGTTCCGGGTAACGGAGGATTTCAGAAGGGGTGGTCAGTGGGTAAATCCTGCCACCTGCATAGTAACCCGTCGTACCGCTTCTCCATTCAAGGTGGTTAGAAAGACCAAGTTTATCAAACAGTGAGATAAGTGCATGATCACCTGAAAAGCAGTGGTGGTAATATTTCTCGATCCAGTAATTACCAATCTGGTACGAGGAGAGGCACCCTCCTGGTGCGGATGTCTTCTCAAAAAGGTCGATATCATGCCTGCTGGAGAGCGCGTACGCCGCTGTAAGGCCTGTCAGTCCTCCACCAATGATACAGATTTTCATGATATCGTTGATATAGCGGGAACACATGGGTCCCTGCCTAATCATTCTCCGTATAGTATTAACAAAACGGGGATAAAAAAGGCTCTGGCCCTGACTATTGGCAGAATGGCGGCTCCGGGCCGTTTGGGGTTATAAGAAAGTATTTGAACTCCGGACAGATAAGTTCTTAGAAGATAAAACTGATAATATACGTCATAAACAGGCAGCCGGGTGTCATTTCATGAAGATATTTTTTATTGGGTTTGGACAGGCGGGAGGAAAGATCGTGGATATGTTCCTCTCCGTGGACAAGCGGCTCGGCACGAATAGTTTCAGGGGGATCGTCGTCAATACAGCACGGACTGACCTTATGGGGTTAAAGACGGTCCCCATGCGTGATCGTATCCTGATCGGGCAGACTGTTGTGAAAGGACACGGCGTCGGAACTGATAATGCTGCAGGTGCCAGGATTACCCTTGACGAAGTAGACGGCATCATGAGCGCTATTGACCGCGTGGGTACTCACGATGTGGACGCATTTATGATCGTTGCCGGGCTCGGTGGCGGTACCGGATCAGGCGGCACACCGGTCCTTGCGAGGGAGTTGAAAAAAATATACCAGGAACCTGTATACGTTCTCGGTATCCTTCCCGCCCCCGAAGAAGGGAGGCTCTATTCGTACAATGCGGCAAGGAGTTTAAAGACGATCATCCATGAGGCTGACAATACCTTCCTTTTTGATAATTCAGCCTGGAAAAATGAGGGTGAAAGCGTAAAAAGTGCGTTTCAGCGCCTGAACGATGAAATCGTGCGCCGTTTCGGGATCCTCTTCCGGGCAGGCGAGCCGGGAAAATTGGGTGTTGGCGAGATGGTTGTCGATTCCAGCGAGATCATTAATACCCTCCGGGGTGGTGGTATTACGACGGTCGGGTACGCAATCAGCAGCGTATCTTCGAAAAAAGAACAAAAGAAAGTCGGAGCATTTATCACCACAATAAAAGACACAATTATTCGTAAGAACCGTGAGGACGAAGGCCTTCTTGGCGAGGACAGGACCGCGAAGGTCATCTCCCTGGTAAGAAGGGCGATGCTGGGCCGTCTGACGCTTCCCTGTGATTTCTCTACCGCCGAAAGGGCCCTGGTCCTCGTAGCAGGGCCTCCGAATGAGCTTGACCGGAAAGGGATCGAGAAGGCGAAAAGCTGGGTTGAAGAGAACATCGCCGGTGTTGAAGTCCGTGGTGGAGATTACCCGGTAAAGAGCGAATATGTTGCCGTTGTTGTAGTGCTTGCAAGTATCGGGAACGCACCACGCATCAGGGAACTCCTTGAAATTGCCAAAGAGACAAAAGATGATGTATATAAACCAGACAGGGGTAAAAAATCAACAATGTTTGAACAGGAGTCAATTGAACCGCTGTTTGAGTGAGGGCCGCATTATATGAGCAAATGGAAAATTAGCCTTATTGTCCTGGTAATTCTTATTGCCGGAATTACCGCCGCATCTGCCTCGATAAGTGTAAAAAACATTGCAATTACCCCGACCGGGGACCTCGTTTCGGGCCAGACCCCGCCGAACCCTGTTACGGTATCTTTTGTTATCGAATTTGATCCATCTGGCGGCGAAACGTTCCCGAGCGAGGAGACGCTTACCATGTCAACTGACCTTGATAACGGGCAATGGTCGTATATCACCTCCCT
>JBAXTR010000011.1:0-17217 GCA_037130095.1 Methanomicrobiales archaeon | reverse complement strand
ACCTGATCAATGAACGGGTACGGGATGGCAATGCACGGGTGGTCACTGCTGATGAAATGCCCGGAATTGTCGCCGAACTAGGGGACGAAGGGGCCCTCCGTGAAGTGGATGTCGTAACCACCGGGACCTTTGGTGCGATGTGTTCGTCAGGCGCATTTTTTAATTTTGGCCATGCAGAACCACCCATCCGCATGGAGCGGATATGGTTGAACGATGTTGAGGCGTACGGGGGCCTTGCAGCGGTTGATACCTATATCGGGGCTACCCAGCAGTCAACAACACGGGAGGACCAGTATGGCGGGGCCCATGTTATCGAGGACTTTATCGCCGGGAAATCGGTCGAGCTCAGGGCGATGTCACGAGGTACCGACTGCTACCCGCGGCGTACTATCACGACTGACCTGCTTCTTGAGCACCTGAACCAGGCGATCATGTGTAACCCCCGGAATGCCTACCAGCGATATAATGCAGCGATTAACACAACGGACCGTATCCTCCATACCTACATGGGGATGCTGCTCCCGAATTCAGGAAATATTACATTTTCAGGTGCCGGAGT
Organism: Methanomicrobiales archaeon; assembly: GCA_037130095.1. Classification (GTDB taxonomy): domain Archaea; phylum Halobacteriota; class Methanomicrobia; order Methanomicrobiales; family Methanospirillaceae; genus CAIKOD01. Next base: position 16,658 of record JBAXTR010000011.1, on the reverse strand, counting down.
ATTAAACCCCCTTTCAAATGACCCGAAACTCCGGATGATCGGGAGTGGGGTCCCGATCTTCATCGGTGGGGCCCAGGGCATGGTTGTCGGGGAAGGTACCCAGAACTCACCTGCAGGTGGGTTTGGAACGCTGATGGTGACCGGCAATATGAAGGAAATGTCGCAGGACCATGTCCGTGCTGCTACCATGCAGGGGTACGGTGTCACCCTGTACATCGGTGTCGGTATCCCGATTCCTGTGGTTGACATCGATGTTGTACGGAGCACCGCCGTAAGGGACGAGGATATCTCGGTTGACCTCCTTGACTACGGTGTTCCAAGCAGGAACCGGCCCGCTGTCAGGAAAGTAAATTATGCAGAACTCCGGAGTGGTATTGTGGAGGTAAACGGGGAAGAAGTCCGGACTTCATCGCTCTCGAGTTACCGGAAAGCGAAAGATGTTGCTGCAACTCTCAAAGGATGGGTCGAGCAGGGGAAAATGACCCTGGTACTTCCCACCCGTCCGATCAACCCCGAAACAAGGGTAAAGCCCATGCATGAATCCGTGCACGGGCCACGGGTGCTTGATATCATGGACAAGCGGGTGGTATCAGTAGGGGAGTCCGAGGAGATCAGGGCTGCAGCGCAGAAACTTCTGAAAGGTGAGACGAACCACCTCCCCGTGATAAATAGCAACGGGCTGCTGGTCGGGATCGTGACAACATATGATATCTCGAAAGCCGTTGCCAACCCGGGAAAAGCAACGCTTGTCCGCGATATCATGAAAAAGAAGGTAGTGACAACCACGCAGGACGAACCGGTGGATATCGCGGTGCAGAAGCTTGAACGTCATAATATCAGCGCGATGCCGGTTGTCGATAAGGAGATGCATGTGGTTGCCATGCTGACCGCGATTGATTTAGGAAAGCTGATCGGTGGGAGGTGGCTTAAATGAAACTCCTTGTCAACTTTTCAAGAAAAGCAGGTCAGAAACCGATTATTGCACAGGTAGTTAAGGAAACCGGGGTGCTGATCAACGTCGAGCGGGCGATCATTGATTCGTCCGAAGGTGAGGCGCTGATTGATATCCCGGACGAATCGTGCAAGATTGTCAAGGAGAAGATGGCAAGCCTCGGGGCAACGGTCCGGGTCCTTGAACACGGGATCATCCTGGATGAGACCGAATGCGTGGACTGTGGTGCCTGCGTGAGTGTCTGCCCCCATGAAGTGTTCTACCTTGACGAGAACTGGGTGGTCCGCGTCAGGGAAGGGCGTTGCGTCCTTTGTGGGCGGTGCATGGACGCCTGCCCGCACCAGGCCCTCTACCATAAAGACGAGTTGTGAACAACTCTCGAACTCTTTATTTTTCCGGGAAAAAGGCCCCAAAACAGGGCCTGTAACTGGTTTCTTTTATCAATGGTACACTACGACCGGGCTGCATTTGTTTTCAAGGTCAGCGGAAGATTATTTCACAGGAACAGGAGTGGGGACCGGCTGACTGCACGTAATTGGGGTAAATATAGGTTTCGAGGGCTGAAAGGAGCTTTTCAGGGTTGTGTCTGTGGTGCAAGCCTTGCTAGAACGGGTGCGTCTTTACAAATAATGTTCCAATATTCTCCTTGCTGCCCTGGTATTTGCTTAGTAAACTGTCAATTGTTTCAAGGCTGATGGGCCTGTACCCTGTCAGCTCACAACTCACATTGATCCGATGGGCCCCGAAATTGATGAATGGGAACAGTTCAATGTCATTATTGTGGTAATGACCATGCACTACCCAGCCGTTAAACGCTGGAGGTGCGTCGTCGGGGTTGTGCATAAAGAGGAAATCCTTCCCGTTATACCTGATCTTCACCGACGGGATTGCATCCGGGATATCAGTGTCATGGTTTCCCTGGACGAAGGTGATCCTACCGTTCAGATGGCGACGGTACTCTGTTGAAGGAGGCGCTTCAGGGCTGTAACTTAAATCCCCGAGATAAATAACCTCGTCAGTTTCTCCAACGGTACGGTTCCAGTTGCCGATGAGGACCCGGTCCATCTCCCCAGCGTTACTGAATGGTCTCCTGCAGTACCTGATAATATTATTATGGCCAAGATGCAAGTCCGATAAAATAAACGGGGGCTTTTCCGCAGGTTGCGGCCGTGATGCAAGCTCAAGCCCTGCCAGCTTCCGGTACTGCATCAGGGATACAGCGGTCCGGTTCCGGTTGTATACCAGTGAACGGTTGAGCCACTCCTGTGCAGGGAGATCGAATTCCGACCTGATGATCCCGTTTTTCAGTAAAATGACCCTGAGTGAGGTAAGGGGGGCATAATCGGGGAGTATAATTGGTTTTCCTGCATGTAACGGAAGGTTTCCCACCTTTTCCCGGGCAGGCGGTCCCGGAACGTTACGATTCCCGGTATCCTCCAGGCTGGATTTTATGGTTTCGCATATCAGGTCGGCATCACGGGGCCTGAGATTATAACCGTGGGTAATATGGAACTGCCGTATGCAGGGGTTACGGTCGATCCAGCTCTGGCTGCGTGCAATTGGGGTGAGCAAGTGCCAGAGATGTTCATGAAACCTGACAAGTTCGTCTGATGGAACGACGCGGTGGGTAACAGCCTGCCCTCTCCTGCTTTTCAGACGGAGATATCCTGAAAGGTTAAAGGATATTCCAGGACTTCCAATGAATGCTGCTTCTATTGCATTGAAAACCGCAACCGGTGTCTCCCCTGCTATTCCCGTGAAAGGCCCGTATAAGGTGATGTGGTGGAAATGAGGGAATGCATAGATATCCGGGACAAGCGACCGGAATACCTCTGTTTTCCGTTCAAGTTTCCAGTCATCGACCCGGAGCATGAGCATGTACACATCACACTCCCTGTACCGGTACCCCCACCGCTTTAACGGGCGGCACCTCTGACCCTTCACCATTACTGTCAAGAAGTCGTTCATCGTATTGCTATATACATTTACAGCCTGCCGGGCAGGCAGTAAAGGACCATTCTTTACCCAGGCTTACTCTGGTGACCTGTGTAGTATTGATCCAATTATCCGGTTCACCCGCATTTTCCAAAACTTACAAGAGTCCTGCCCGCGTAACCGGTACGTGCAGAAAAGAACATGATCCGGCATCATTTCGAGCTTCGTGAGACTATTACAACCATCCTTGCCGATGACCAGTCCCTTATCGATGCAGCGGTGGAAGGGATTATTAAAGCCCGCCAGGAAGTGGAGCGGTGTATTGCACAGAACCCTTTTTTTGGTGCAACGTTTGAACCGTATACCCCGGAATACGAGGGCCTTGTGGTAACGAGGATGGTAACAGCGGCAAAGAAAGCAAATGTCGGTCCGATGGCAGCTGTTGCAGGGGCAATTGCATGGTCCGGGATCGAGGCGATGCAGGAGGCCGGGGCAGGGTATGGTGTGATCGATAACGGTGGTGATATTGCCCTCTTTTCAGACCGTGAACTCCTTATCGGGGTACATGCCGGCAGTTCACCATTAAGTGACCGGATGGCGTTTGCGGTCCCGCCGACGACCGGAACACTCGGGATTTGCACCTCGTCTGCGACGGTAGGGCCGTCAATCTCTTTTGGGATCGCTGATGCAGTAACCGTCTTTTCCCGGGACGTTGCGCTGGCTGATGCCTGGGCAACAGCGATCTGCAACGATATACGTCCGGATGATACTTCTGTCCTCCTTCGCGTTAACCCCGAGGAAGTAAACGGGGTTTTCTCGGTAATCGGTGAATGGACCAGCAGTTTTGGTGAACTTCCCCCGCTTGTCAGGGCAAAGGTCAGGAAAGACCTGATTACGGCCGGCCGTAACCTGTAAAATGCAGGGGGCAGTCTCATGCTATGATCAGGGCATCGTATGCTTTTATAAAAATCATGGAAAGGTATGAAATACCAGACAGACAAGGGAGTGTATGCCAGATGCGATCCGGGTGCTCTACATTGATGATGAACCTGTGCTACGAAAGGTAGCACGGGTATTCCTGGAGCAGTCCGGAAATTTTTCTGTCGAACCCGTTGCTTCAGCCATCGCCGCACTGGATCTCCTCCAGCATGAAAAATTTGATGCAATTATTTCTGATTACATGATGCCAGGTATGGATGGTATTACCCTTCTCAAGCAACTGAAAGCGGGAGGGGATGTTACACCGTTTATTATCTTTACCGGCAGGGGGCGTGAAGAGGTAGCTATCGAAGCGCTGAATAGTGGTGCAGATTTTTACATGCAGAAAGGTGGTGATCCAAAGTCCCAGTTCACGGAGCTTGCCCATAAAGTAAAACGTGCGGTAGAACAGCGCAGGGTTGAACAGGCGCTCCTGGAGAGTGAACAAAAGTATCGCAACCTGATAGAACACTCGAATGAGGCTATTGTTGTGGCACAGGGTGATTTGCTGCGGTTGATCAATCACCGTGCGGCTGAATTAACAGGATATTCAGAAGAAGAGATGCGGTCAATACCATTTTCTGCGTTTATTCACCCGGAAGACCGTCCCAAAGTGATGGAGCAGTACCAGAAGCGGTTTATCGGCGGCGAGATCCCGTCCCGTTACAGCTTCCGGGTGGTCCCCAAAGACGGGGCCGCCAAGTGGGTTGAAATTAATATTGTCATGATAGACTGGGAAGGAAGCCCTGCCACGCTGAATTTTTTAACAGATGTTACCGAACGCAAACAGGCTGAGGACGCTCTAAAAATCCAGCATGACCTCAGCCTTGTTCTGAACCACTGCACCAGTCTCACCGATGCATTTGACCAGATCCTGTCTGCCAGCCTGCAAATTGAAGGGCTTGATGCAGGGGGGATCTACATGGCAGACCCGGTAACCGGTGCCCTCGATATCGTGGTCCATCGCGGGTTATCACCTGAGTTTATCGCGTCCGCGTCACACTATGATGCCAAATCTCCACAGGCACAACGTTGCCGGAATGGCACACCTTTTTATGGGCGATATTCGGAAATCCAGCCGCCAGAAAAGGATGGGACCCGCGATGAAGAACAGCTGACTGCCATGGCCTCCATACCTGTTATGCACGGAGGGGAACTGATCTCTGTTCTGAACGTGGCATCGCATTTGGCAGAAGAGATCCCGGTAACAGCTCGTCATATACTGGAAACAATGGCGGTGCAGGTAGCAACTGCCCTTGTCCGGATCCGTTCACGCGAGGCGCTGGAGGAGAGTGAAACACGGTACAGGAATGTTGTCGAGGACCAGACCGAGTTTATCTGTCGTTTTCTCCCGGATGGGACACATGTCTTTGTGAATGAAGCATATTGCCGTTATTTCGGGCTTTCCCGTGAGAATATTATCGGTAGCCGGTTCAGGCCGGAGCTACCCCGGGAAGACAGGGAGATGGTTGCCCGGACCCTGTCATCCCTTACCTTGGAACGTCCTGTCGAGACTATCGAGCAGCGGATCATTATGCCTGATGGTACCATCAGGTGGCAACGGTGGGTTGATCGCGCGATTTTTGATCCCGAAGGTAACATTAAAGAGTTCCAGTCGGTAGGACGGGATATTACTGAACTTAAAGAGCGGGAAATAGCCCTTAAAATGAAAAACGAGGAATTGCGGTCATCGTATGATCAGATAGCCCTCGATGAAGAGCAACTCCGGCACCAGGTTGAGGAGATCACTGCTGCGCAGCAGGCATATCATGAGAGCGAGGAAAAATTCCGTCTTGTTGTAGAAAATGCCCCTGACGCGATTATTATCCAGACCAATGGACGATTTGTTTACTTAAATCCCGCAGCATGCCATCTTTTTGGTACGGTATCTGCAGAGCAACTGGTTGGTGAGAAAGTCCTTGATGTATTTCACCCTGATATCAGGGAAAGCGTCCGTGAAAGAATACGGATGCTTAACGAAGAGCGGCAACCGGTCGCAAGAATAGAGGTAGTCCTGCTTAAACTGGACGGAATGCCTGTTGATGCAGAAATATCCGCAGTGCCTGTGACCTATGAGAAGAAAAACGGGGCAATGGCATTTATACGGGATATCACCGAACGAAAGCGGGCAGAGCGGGAACTCCGGGAAACAGAACGAAGAATGGAAGATATTATCAATTTTCTTCCTGATGCCACGTTTGCGATTGATTATGAGGGCAGGGTGATTGCATGGAACCATGCGATTGAAGAAATGACTGGTATCAGGACCGAAGATATGCTCGGGAAAGATAACTACGAATATGCAATCCCTTTCTACGGTGAACGTCGCCCGATACTCATCGATCTCGTGATGATGCAGGACCAGCGAGTAGTAAACGATTATTCGGCTGTGCAAAAGGACGGTGATGCCCTGACCGCCGAGACGAACCGGGCGCACGTCGGTGGAAAAGATGTCTGCCTCTGGGGAAAGTCAATCCTGTTTAAAAATCCTGACGGGAAGGTAGTCGGGGCCATTGAGTCAATCCGGGACATTACCGATCGCAAAATGGTGGAAATTGACCTTGAAAAATCGAGAAATCTTTACCGGGCCATTTTTGAAACAACAGGGGCTGCCACGATTATTATTGACAACGATACGACTATAGTCCTAGCAAATTCCGGGTTTGCCAAACTATCCGGTTTTTCAATCGATGAAGTGGAAGGAAAAAAGAGCTGGACAGAATTCGTTGTCGCTGAAGATCTGGAATTGATGAAGCAATACCACCATGGCCGCCGCAATGATCTCCCGGGTACACCAAATGTTTACGAGTTCCGGTTTATCGACCGGAATGGTAAGGTCCGGTATTGCCTGAATAATGTCGGAATAATTCCCGGGTCTACCCGGAGTATCGCATCCGTTGTTGACATAACCGGGTTAAAACTGGCGGAAACAGCGCTGAGAGAGACTCTTGATCAACTTACACAAAATGAACAGGACCTGAGGGAAAGTGAGGAGAAATACCGCACTGTTTTCGAAAATACCGGTACTGCAACCGTTGTTTTGGACGAAGACGGCGTAATTGAATTAGCAAATAACGGCTTTGCGCAACTAAGCGGTTATCCCAAGGATGATATCGAAGGAAAGAAGAAATGGACCGAATTCGTAGTTGCTGAAGACCTGGACCGGATGCGTACACAGCATCTACTCCGCAGGCAGGACCGGGATAAGGCACTTAACAAGTATGAATTCCGTTTTGTGCAAAAAAACGGGGATGTCCGGTTTATCTTCCTTTTCATCGATATTATTCCTGGAACAAAGAAGAGTGTTGCCTCGCTACTGGACATTACCAGCAGGATACAGGCAGAGGAATTGTACCAGACTGTTTTTGAAAATACCGGGACCGCGATGTTCATTGTTGAAGAGAATTCAGTAATATCCCATGTAAATGACCAGATGGAAAAAGTCTGGGGATATTCAAAAGAAGATATTGAAAGTCGCGTGAAATGGTATTCACTGGTGGCCGGGGAAGACTTAGAGAAAATGAAGAAATACCACCGTATCAGGTGGAAAGATCCCGGTATCGCCCCAAGGGATTATGAATTTCGTTTTATCCATAAAAATGGTGAAATCAGGGATGGTGCTTTGAGCGTCGCAGTAATTCCCGGTACAAAGAGGAGCGTGGTATCCCTTCGTGACATTACGGAACTTAAAAAACTTGACCGGCAGGTGAAGGAAAGAACTGAGCAGGTTGAGCAGCTCCTCCGCCAGAAAGATGAGTTCATCGCCCAGGCCGGCCATGATCTCAAGACACCGCTCACACCGATCATTGCTCTTCTCCCCCACATTTACAAAAAGGAGCAGGACCCCGAACTCCGCAGTCTCCTCGAAATTGTGATAAGTGATGCTGCAGCGATGAAACACCTCATTACTGATATTCTCACGCTCGCCGAACTCAATAAACCCTATACCCGGCCTGATGCAAAATTGATGGTCCTCGCAGAGGAGGTTGAAAAAGGGATCCTGAAGCATGCCTGGATGGCCCAGAAGAAAGGTAATATTATTGCAAATTCCGTTGGTCCTGAGATCAGGATTTGGATCACACCACTGCATCTCGAAAGTATCATTGATAACCTCCTCGGTAACGCCATCAGGTATACACCTGAAGGAGGAAAGATCACCGTTTTTTCAAAATCGGCCGACGGGGCAGTTACGATTTCTGTGGCTGATACCGGGATTGGCCTGACACCAGAAGAAACGGTCCGTATATTTGATGAGTTCTACAAGGCCGATATGTCCCGGCACCAGCGCGACTCATCGGGTCTCGGCCTCACTATCGTGAACCGTATTGCCCGACTCTACGGTGGGAGCGTAATAGCCGAAAGCCCCGGAAAAGGGTGTGGTTCCACTTTCACGGTTACCCTGCCCCAGGGAAACTAAATGGAATTACCTGGCCCGGTTTAACCTGGGCGCTAATACCCGGGAATCTTTATCAGCATAGGATAAGAAGGGGTGTATATGACGGGACCTCCTGGCAAAGATACCACTCCTTCTTTACACCCGGATACCAGGGACAGAGTTATGATTGTGGACGATGACCGTCATATCCTGGTCGCCGTAAAGACAGTCCTCAACGAGGCTGGCTTTCCGGTGGACATGGCGGAGAGTGGTCAGGAATGTATCAACCTTCTGAAAGCCGGGTTTACCGGAGTCGTCCTTCTCGATATTATGATGCCCGTAATGGACGGGTGGGATACTATCCGTGCTATTAACAGTAGTGGGCTTGGAGAGAACATTCTCATTGCGATGCTGACCGCAAAAAATTCACCAGATGCAAAAATGATAGGTCTCCAGGAATACGTCTTCGATTATATAACCAAGCCTTTTGAACCCGATGAACTGGTGAACAGGGTACTGTTATACAGTAAATATATGAGAGGATAAACAGGGCCGGGGTTCCATCTTGAAAGCCGGGGATCTCTGTCCTATTATCATTATCGGGTCCTCCACAGGAGGGCCACACGCCCTTGAAAAGATCTTCTCGAGGGTATCGCGAGTACCATCAGCCATCGTTATTGTTCAGCATCTTTCCCATTCATTCGTGCCCCTGCTCCGTACGCATATTCACGAGGTATGCAGTGCTCCAACGGTTATTCCATCAGAAGGGGACCCAATCAGTACCGGGACGATCTATATTGCACCGGGCGGACGACACCTCCTCATCAGGAATAACAGGATATTTTCCTTCTCTGATGCCGAGAAGCTCCACGGGGTAAGGCCTTCCATCGATGTTACTATGAGATCACTCCGCCCTGAACCCGGGATAAGGTGTATGGGCATACTTCTCACCGGAATGGGTGAGGATGGTGCGACCGGTATCGCACATATCAAAAAGCTGGGGGGAATTACGGTGGTCCAGGAACCCGGGACATGTGCAATCAGGAGTATGCCACTCGCGGCGCTCGCCACAGGTTCAGTAGACTATACCCTGACTCCGGATGCGGTTGCTGATATGATCAACAACTTCAATCCTGGTGAGACCCGCTCCTCCAGGCAGTGCACAGACCGCCAGGCTGGCGGGAAAAAATAGGTTTCTTTATGGCATCAGTTTAAATTTGGCCATTTCTGTGTTGATCATCGATATAGCGGTATTAATCTCTTTAATTACCTGGGTGATATTATGCACGACAGAGAGGGCCTCCTCGCTCGTGGTAGAGGAATTCAATGCATCCTTGGCAGTCTGTCGGACAAGCCCTGACATTTCATTAACGCTTGCGGTGATCTCTTCGAAGGATGCAGCTTGTGTTTCGGTCGCCCCCGCGACTGCGACCATCTTTTTGCTGATATCTGCGACTGATGTGGTTAGTTCATTAAAAATCCGGAGTGTATCGATAAGGGCTGCATTCCCCTCTTTTACCGCTGTACCGGCATGCGACATCGCGTTCGCGGCATCCTGGCTCTTCTTCTGGAGACTCGTTATCATCTGCCCTATACTCTCCGCAGACTGCCGGGAACCCTGGGCAAGGGATTTGACCTCACTTGCTACCACGGCAAACCCTCTTCCTGCCTCCCCGGCCCGTGCGGCCTCAATCGCCGCGTTAGGGCGAGGAGATTGGTCTGGTTTGCAAGATCTGATATGATACCTACAATTTTTCCAATCTCGTCCATCTGCTGTTTGATCTCGACAATAAGTGCATCCACTTCCATTGAGGTCTTGGTAATACTTCCCATTCCTTTCTCGGCTCTTCCCGCATGGGTAATACCTTCATTGGCAAGATCATTGGCCTTGTTTGAGAGGGCGGCAACAGCCTCTGCATTTGAGGAGACATCAGAAACGGTCTTTGAAAGGTCCTCCATTGTCCGGAGCACCTGGGTGATCCCCTCATCGCTCCGTTCTGCATTCAGCTTGGTGTCCTCGGCGTTTTTGGTGATCATTTCAGCGCCACGGCTTACATCCCTGACACCACTGGATGCCTGGTTTGCTTCATTGAAGAGATCATTCATCTTCATATTGACAACTGCAAGTGAATGAGATACTTCCAACCCGACCTTGTTCAGTGAGTCCTTCAGCTTGACAAGGTCCCCCTGGACATGCAGCTTCGGATCTATCCCACTGGAAAAGTCCCCAGATGCATAATTATCTGCGACCCGGCTTATCTCCCTGATTGCCCCCTCTATTCTCCGGCCGAGGTTATTAAGCGAATTTTTAAACTCCATGAATTCCCCTGCAACAGCAAGGCGATCGTCAAACCGGGCCGAATAGTTGCAGGCTGCCAGTTCATCAGATAAACGCATGGCTTCATGGATTGGCCCGATAACCGCGTCGAGCGTGTTATTAACCCCTTTCACCACCTTTGCAAAATCCCCCTGGTGGCGTGACGAATCAACCCGGACATCGAGGCTGCCTTCGACTGCAGCCTTAGAGAGTGTTTGCATATCTTCAACAAGGATGTTGACCGCCTCAATGCACTGGTTGAGGTTGTTCTTGATCTCGTTAAAGTCGCCACGATATACATCAGTTATTCTTGGCGGTATATCGCCCTTGGAGATCCGATCAACATATTCAGCGGCGACGTTGAGTGGCCCGATAACTGCATCGAGCGTGTTATTAACCCCTTTCACCACCTTTGCAAAGTCTCCCTGGTGTCGTGATGAATCAGCCCTTGCATCAAGCCGCCCCTCAACTGCTGCCATAGAGAGCATATTTGCATCCTCTACGAGAAGGTTGACTGCATCAATGCACTGGTTGAGGTTGTTCTTGATCTCGTTGAAGTCGCCGCGATAAGCATCAGTTATTCTTGGCGGTATATCACCCTTGGAGATCCGGTCAACATATTCAGCGGCGACGTTGAGTGGTCCGATAACCGCGTCGAGCGTATCATTGACTCCTTTCACCACCGTTGCAAAATCTCCCTGGTGTCGTGATGAATCAGCCCTTGCGTCAAGCTGACCTTCGACAGCGGTTTTTGAGAGGATCCCGGTGTCCTCAATAAGGAGTTTAACTGCATCAATACACTGGTTGAGGTTGTTTTTGATCTCGTTGAAGTCCCCGTAATAGGTCTCTGTTATTTTCGGTGGGATATCCCCCTTTGAGATCCGGTCAACATACTCGGCAGCAACATTGAGGGGTCCGATGACTGCGTCGAGCGTGCGGTTGACGCCATGAGCAATTTCAAAGAAATCTCCCGTATAATTGCCCTCCTGGGTTCTCGCTGACAGGTTTCCTTTCTCGGCCTCTGCAGAAACCCCGAGGATGTCCTTGATGGCATGCTTCTGGTCTGTTATGTTATTATAAACGGTAAGGACATTGACCAGTTCTCCCTTCGCATCCGCGAGAGGTATATTGTATCGCTCAACAACACGTTCCCCCGAAGGGAACTGGATCCCTGCCTCTCCCCTGCTCGCCATTCCGGACTTGATGGTGTCCGCAACGCTCTGTCCTGACTGGGAAATATATTTGAAATCTGATATGGTGAGGCGATCGGCCTGTTCCTTTGAAAAGCCGGTAAGGTCCAGGAAAGCCTTGTTGGATGCGATCACCTTCAGGTCTTTGCTCCATAAAAGGATCGGCATCGGGTTCTGCTGGACGATTGCATCTGACTGTTTTTTTAGCCGTTCAACCTCGGCCATTTTATTCTCGATTTCAGTCACTTCATTGTAAATGATATAAACGTCTTTTACCTGCCCCTTTTCATCAAGGAACGGGATAATATTCCGGTTTACAATATGCGTGCCATTTGCTGCGATGAATGCCGCATGTGCGGAAACTGGTTTTTTCAGCTCAATAGCGTCAGCAAGTCCCTGTCCCTGGTCATAGAGATACTCCAGCATCTTTTTACCCTTAATATCCCGAAAATCAATTCCCAGTAGTTTATCGCGTGGAAATGAAACGATGTTACAAAAAGCCTCATTCATATCCACAATTTTAAATTCTGGGTCAATAATAACCTGGGCAACATGACTCGCTTCGAACATGGACCGGTAAAGGTGGGCTTCCTCAAGGCGGGTTGCGAGTTCCGTCACTTCATTATAGATGATATAGACATTTTTGAGATCCCCCTTTTCGTCAAAGAAGGGTATTATATTCCGGTCAACAATATGGGTCCCGTTGGATCCCACCCAAGCTGCATGGGCAGTTCCGGATTTTTTTAATTTTATTGCATCAGAAAGGCTCATCCCTTCATCAAAGAGGTATTTCAGCATTTTTTTACCCCGAAAATCACGGAAATCCATTCCATGAAGTTTTTCACGGGGGTAATCTACAATTGTGCAGAAAGCATCATTCATATCAACAATTTTAAAATCGGTGTCAATGACAACCTGGGCGACATGACTCTTCTCAAACATCGACCTGCAAAGACTTACTTCGGATTTCAGCCGTGCATTTTCCTTTAGACAATCTTCAATGGTTGTTTCGTTCGTTGTCATACCGGGGCCCCTTGAATCTGGCTGCATTGCTAATTTAGGCGAATTTGTTCCTGCCTGTTGATTGACATTGGCATATTGCGGTTAAATAAATTCCCCTTATTCCAGCTATTCCGGGACTTCAACTACTGTATGGAAAAAAGTGTCAACGCCAAAATAATGTTAGAGAATAGTTATGGATGATTAACAACCCTCACACTATGCGAACCCGGCTCCTGGTTTCCCTATATATACGTGATCACGGCACGATTCCGCATTCCAGCCCACTCCAGACTTTTTATGGATGACACGGGTTGCAACTGTTCTCTCCGGAGAAATGACCTGGCAATCCGGAAAATTGTAACCAGGACTCCAGGGAAATACGAATACAGGAGGGGGTTTCACCCTCTCCCTGCCCACCATAAGATATATTTCGGGAAGAGTTTTCCGAAGGCCCATTAAATTCAGAGTATTCGGGGATAGTCTATATCCCAACTGGGGTCGCCAAAGCAGCGGAGCGGAGCCCCGGGAGCGAAGGTTAATTTGAGTACAACCCGAAATCGTTAGAAATTATTAGTGCATTTCGACAGAACTGATTAATAAAAAAGGAGGGTTAATCCCGGAGGTCGAATATTGCCACTACCCCGATTGCATCGGGAAAGTGATATTCAAGTGTTATCCCTGCAATGTTCTCCGGCACCTCGTAGAACAGGTAACCTGTCCAGTCGTGATTCCCATCCCCCGTATCGCTGACAACCGAGAGTCCGGGGACGAAACGCTGGCCTTTGGAATCTTTAACAATAATTTCATTGAAAAGGCCTTCACTTCCAGTATTTCCCGTTTCAAGGTCACGGATAGTGACATTGAGCACCATCAGCTTGTAACCCTGGCGATAGCTGCTGAACTCACCATGCTGGTTATAAGGTTCGAGACTGAAGGACTTGTTATACAGAACTGAATTCAGCGTGATACGGGTATTCCCGTCGTTTGCACTCTCTCCTATATGAAACGTGGTGAAGAGTGGTTTTTCCGATACCGGTGGTGTTATGATCGGGATATCTTCACGGGGTTCTATCTGCAGTGATTTGTTTGAGCCGCTGATGTTTACAATCATCCCCGGGATTGATTCTATTGTAACGTCGGGTAACGAGCTGAAGGGTACCTTATTTGCGATATAAAGTGTTGGTTTTGGTATGGGATTTGTATCAGGGCTGAAGTTCAGCGAGTGTGCCTGTAATGAAACCTCCGGACTTATCGTTGTGCATCCTGCAACTATGATACCAAGAAGAAGGAACACCCCAAGTGATCCTTTTAATAGCCATTTACTCACCTCTCCACCTCCCTGTTATTATAACGTATAACTGTCGCATACAATTGTCACGGTTTTCAGGTCCTGTTTTCATAAGACCTCTGATTTTGTAGGATAATGATATGCCCGAAATGATACATGAGCATTCCCTGCTATCAGGTAATATGCACCGGCATTTCTATTTTTTGTCCCCCGGGAAATGAAGGACGATTTTTCCTTCTTATAAGAGTCCAAAAAATGCGCTGATGAGATCAATAACTGTCATCGATGAATTGCATCGCGCTGTGGTACGCATCGTTCCCATGGTATTTTGCTATCACCTGCCCCTCATCAAGAAGGGTTATTACCGGGTCTCCCTGTTCCACACTGAATTCAACTTCCACATAATCAATCTCTGCAAGGACAACTTTATGGGAGAGTGACGTGGCTGGCAACAACAGGAGCCGCTCCTTCGCCAGTTCCCCAGGGAACTCCCGGAAATAGTAGTAAAAGACCTGGTAGGCATTCAGAAGGTCTGAAGCGAGGAGTGCCTGCCGTACTTCCGGCTCGACAGAGTCGAGTGCATACGCCAGTTGCTCCTCGTTATCATCGCTCTGCATAAAAAGCCTGTCTGCAATTTTTGCAAGATCACGGTAGGATTTCGCCTGTTGTCCGTCAGTCATTCAGAAGTATATAACCGCCAGATGAGAAAAATGTCATGGTAAGGCCAGAAAAGCTATAACCTGTAACGGGTGCAATACATGCCCGTGAAAGATGAGGATCTTGACTGGATAGTATATCATGTCCTTTCAGATAAAGGTGCAAAAACAGAAGAGGCAATCATCCGGGAAACAGGATTTCCAGCTGGAGATATCCGTGCATCACTCACCAGGATGGAGTCAAATCTTCTCATCGAATGCCGGGATGGAAACTACGATGTTCTCTCTATCCCGGATATGCTGTTCCGTTGCCAGTGCCGGTATGCGAATGACAGCCCGGTAGTCATCGAGGACGGCGTGATAAAAGTAAAAAAACCGGAGCAGTAGCATGGAAGTTGTTATCCTGAGACTTGGCCACCGCCCGGAACGTGACCAGCGGGTGACGACCCATGTGGGATTGCTTTCAAGGGCGCTTGGTGCGAAGGGTATGTACCTTGCCGGGCAGGATACCGGAATTGTCCGGAGTATCACGCGGGTTGTAGAGCAGTGGGGAGGTGATTTTTTCATCGAGGACAAGGTTAAATGGCGCCGTTGCGTTGAAGAATGGCACAGGAGCGGCGGAAAAGTTGTCCACCTGACCATGTATGGTCTCCCGGTACGCGAGCATGAGATCGAGATCAGGGATTCGGGGAAAATACTGGTTGTCGTCGGAGCCGAAAAGGTCCCGGGAGAAGTGTACGGGCTTGCTGACTGGAATATATCGGTCACAAACCAGCCTCATTCCGAGATTGCAAGCCTTGCAGTGTTTTTGGACCGGTTATTCGAGGGTTCGGAACTATCCGGAGAGTTCCCGGGTGCAAAGATCAGGGTTGTCCCATGCGGGAAAGGAAAACAGACCGAAAGTCTCTGAACCGGCGCGTGCTTATTGCCGGGTTTACAACGCGTCACGTTGCCTGTTCAGCGCATGCGGCCGGGTACCGGGTATGCGTAGTCGATCACTTCTGTGACAAGGACTTGTCCCGGTATGCAGACGATTCCATGTCTTTTGACGATCTTGAATCATTGCCTCCCGCGATTGAGCACATGTCCGGAAAACACAGGTGTGATATTTTTGTCCCGACCTCGGGGGCCGAGATGCTCCCGGTTGGAATTCCCCGGTACGGCCCGGCCCCGGAGAAGGCAGCAACGTTTCTTGATAAAGAACGGACATCCGTTTTTTTCCAGGAAACGGGAGTGCCTGCACCTGCAACCCTTCCCGTGCAGACATACCCGGCCATGGTAAAACCAAGAAGTGGATCGGGAGGGTGGCGCAATTCGGTACTCCATAGCGATGATGAATGGCGGAAATGGAAAGAAGACCTCGATGACCCGCCTGCCCTCTGGCAGGAGGTAGTGCAGGGCATTCCTGCATCCGTCTGCTGTGTAACTGATGGTACCCGCGCAAGGGCGGTGGCTGTCAACGAGCAGCTGCTCAGGGGAGGAGAAGACGCGGCATACGGGTTTTCTGGATCGGTTACGCCGTTTATACATCCCCTTGCGGATGTACTGGCCAGGTGCGCAGAAAAAATTGCTTCTGCTTCAGGTTGTATCGGCACAATCGGGATTGATTTCGTTGTCGGGGAGACCCCTTACGCTATCGAAGTAAACCCACGGTTCCAGGGGACAGTTGACACGGTGGAAATGGCGACAGGGAAAAACCTCTTTTCACTCCATGTTGATGCGTGTGAAGGGCGGATCCCGGAAAAAATGCCGGAGGCCAGGCAATTTGCAGCACGGAAAATCCTTTTTGCCCGGGATGAATTCGTTGTCGGGGAGGACCTCGGGTTATTCCCCTTTGTGTCAGATATCCCCTGGCCTGGTTCATTTATTGAAAAGGGCGGTGCAATTGTCAGTGTTTATGGGTGGGGCCAGTCACGCCGAGACGCAATATTGATGCTGGATAAACATATTAGCACTGTGCAGCAA
>JBAXTR010000109.1:0-6902 GCA_037130095.1 Methanomicrobiales archaeon | reverse complement strand
ACTATAAATATATCATAATATAATCTATTACATAATAATTAGTCATACAACCCGTCCCCGGGTACCCACTCTTTCTAAGGTAAACCATCATGAGTTATATCACAACACGCTATCCTGATGAATCAATTGCCTTTAGCATAATGGATATCAGCTGAAACCAGAGATAGTACAATAGTAAATGATCAGAATGAACCGGATCGTTCAACCTGCAGTGAAGCAAGGAAATGTATGCATCCATACGACCGGGAACCCGATCAATTTTCCGGCAACGGGTATCCATAATAGATGTGCATTCTGGGGAAGACGTACAGCATGACGGAATTTATCAGGGTTTTTGCGCGTGAATTATCCGGGACAACACTGCAAATAAACGCTGGATTAAAATATTCCCCGCGTGTATTCATTTCACCTTCGGGCGCCTGTGGTTCATACTTGTTCCTTACCGGAGCACTCACCCAGGTGGAAAAATTACACGGGGAATTCCTGCAGGCATGGGTTTCTGACCCTACCGGTATGTTCAACCTGACCACCAGCAGGCTGGATGAGGAAATATTCAAATTTCTGGAACATGCAGAACCCCCCGTTTTTGTTTCGGCAACCGGGGAATTACAGGTTTTGCGGGGCAGTAAAAAAGAAGTATCGGTTAAACCCCTTACGATCCGGACGGTTGACCGGCTTGCCCGTGACTCCTGGATTATCCGGACAGCCGAACAAACGATAAGACGTCTTGAAATTATGGATAATCTAATACGGGAAGGGGGTAGGGATGAAGTGTTCCAGAAGGCGATCGATCATTATCATTCCAGTGCCAGTTCAATCAGGTCACTCGTTAGTATGGTAGAGGAAGCCCTGTCAAAAGTGGATTATGTTCCTGGTGGAGAAATTAAACTTCCAGATCCTCGCGAAATCCTGCTTGATCTGATAATGGCCAATAGCGGGCCAAAAGGGGTCAGTATATCGGAGCTGCTGTTACTGGCAGCAGGAAAAGGGATCCACGAGGACCAGGTTATTCTTACTATACGCCAGCTCGTTGAAGAAGATGAATGTTACCAGCCTGCTGCAGGTGCGGTTAAGTTGTTATGAACCTGGAATTTATTGAATCAGGTCCGGCTCTTCTTGTCAGTAACACAAAAGATGTACTGGTTATCGCTGACTTACACCTTGGGATTGAGTCCGATCTTGCACGTCATGGCATTCATTTTAAAAGCCGGAGCAGGCAGCGGCAGCAAAAGGTGGTAGCCTGCATAAAAGAGACAAACCCGGATATTGTCCTTCTTCTTGGCGATTTGAAACACAGTATTCCACAGACGACAAGGCAGGAATACCGTGAGCTGCCGGACCTTTTCTCATCACTCCGTGGCTTGTCAAGGTTGATGCTTATGCCCGGGAACCATGATGCCGGTATAGAACGGTTCCTGATTGAGGGAGAATTGCTGCCAAAAGAAGGGTCACTGGTTGACGGCACTGGTTACCTGCATGGCCATACCTATCCTGATCCCTCCTTAAAGGGCAATCTCATCATTTGCGGTCACCACCACCCGCTTGTATGCCTTAGGGATGAAGTCGGATGTTCACTCCGTGCACCTGCCTATCTTTTTGCCAGGATCGGGGAGGAATGTTTTACCAGGGGAAAGTCCCCGGGCCCGGAAGCACCCGGTAACGATACTGTTGCCCTCGATCATCGGGCATCTCTTACTCATAACTGCGAAAGACCAAAAAACAGGAGGCATGTGGGAAAAAAGAAAATCCGTCAACCAAGTTCTAGATGTACGAGCATCCATTCCGCTATAAACACGGACCAGGCATGCCATGAAGGGATGGCATGGCCTGAACCCCCGGAAGGGGCCATTCCTGGGGAACATAGACGTTCTGGAACAAGGGTGTTGTTCATGCCGGCTTTCAACGAATTGTCCGGGTTTGACGTGCTGAAGATCGCCGGTTCACCAACCTCACCACTCTCGCGGTGCATGATCCGGGAGTCGTGCGAGATCTACCTGGCGGATGGCACCTATATCGGTCCGCTTTCTTCAGTGGAGGAACATGAGTCCGGCTAATCTTCTAAATCCAAGGATCAGGGATTGTATCCGGAGACGGGGTTTCTCAGGCCTGTCAGAGGTTCAGATCCAGGCCATACCACGTGTCATTTCCGGGGAACATATAGTCCTTATCGCGCCTACCGGGACCGGAAAAACAGAAAGTGCCATGCTCCCGGTATTCAACAGCATGCTATCCATACCCGGGAGCGGGTTCCAGGTCCTCTACATTACACCACTCAGATCCCTGAACCGCGACATGCTCCAGCGGCTCGAATGGTGGTGTAAGGAGCTCGGTTTTTCTGTCGGTGTGCGCCACGGGGACACGACCGCCACGGACCGGAGAAAGCAGGCCCTTTCTCCACCAGACCTGTTAATTACCACGCCTGAAACTCTCCAGGCCCTCTTCATGGGTAAAATACTTAGGAAACACTTAAAAAATGTACGATTCGTTGTTATTGATGAGATCCATGAACTTGCTGGGAGTAAGCGGGGGATCCAGCTCGCAGTTGCACTCGAACGTCTTGTAGAATATGCAGGGGAGTTCCAGCGACTCGGCTTGTCTGCCACTGTTGGTAACCCAGGTGATGTCGGCAGGTACCTCTGCGGTCAGCGTCCGTTCTCCCTCGTGCAGGTCCCTGTCGCAAAACGCCTCGATATCATGGTTGAATATATCGGCGATAAATTCGATAACCAGGCAGAATCTGTTGGCAAATCAATAGATTCCCACGGGTCTACCCTGGTCTTTACTAATACCCGTGTCACCGCAGAGGCCCTGGGCCATGTCCTCTTCTCCAGGGGGGATGTGGAAGTCCACCACGGTTCACTTTCCCGGGATGTACGGATAGAGGCCGAGGAGAAGTTCAAATCCGGCCGGATTAAGGCGCTTATCTGTACATCTTCTATGGAGCTCGGGATAGATATCGGTCATGTCGGTCATGTAATACAGTTCGGGTCTCCACGGGAGGTCGCACGACTGGTCCAGAGAGTCGGCCGGGCCGGGCACCAGCTGAATACCGTTTCGAAAGGCACCGTCTTTGCTACCGGGTTTGATGACCTGCTCGAATCACTCGTAATAGCAAGGAAAGCAAAAGCTAACGAGATAGAACCGGTACATATCCCGAAAGACGCTGCAGATGTCCTCGCCAACCAGGTGGCTGCAATGGCAGTTGAATACGGTGAGATCCAGAAATCAAAAATCAACCTGATTATCGGGAGGAGCTCAGTTTTTTCCGGGCAACCCGAATTCCTTTCAAAGGTGTGTGACCAGATGGAAGACCACCGGTTGATCAGGCTTGATGGCGACAGGGTGATTACAACCTCCCGGGCAAGGCGCTATCTCGCGGGTAACCTTTCGATGATCCACGATGAGCGGAAAATGCCGGTCTTTGACATGGTCTCACGGAAAACAGTCGGTACGCTTGATGAGTCATTTGTCGTGGGATGGGTCTACACGGGTGCTGTGTTCATAACCAAGGGGCAACTCTGGCGAGTTCTCGATATCGAAGACGGAAAAATAACTGTTGAGCCGGCAAAGTTCACAAAAGGAGAACTCCCATCCTGGGAGGGGGAACAGATACCTGTCCCCTTTGAAGTCGCCCGTGAAGAAGGGCGTCTCAGGAGAACCCGTGATATAGGCTCGTATTCAGATGACCCTAACGTCTGCCGGTATGCCGCATGGTTCCTTTCAGAGATGGATAAAAACCGGTCTGTGGTACCCACCGACGAATGCATTACCCTTGAAAATGCCCCTGAAGGAGTGGTTGTAAATCTCTGTGCCGGTCATAAAACAAACGAAGCACTCGCCCGCGTCCTTTCAATTCTTATTTCTGCACGGTACGGGACAACGGTAGGAATTGAAATTGATGCTTACCGGGCACTTCTCAGGTTACCTTCAACCATCAGGGCGTCTGATGTCAAAGAGGCCCTGCTTGCGCTTGAACCCGGTCATATCCGGGGGATACTTGGTCTCGCGCTTAAACGGACTGCCCTGTTTAAGTGGAAACTTGTCCAGATAGCAAAAAAATTCGGAGCAATTGACCCGGACGCTGATTATGAACGACTCTCAATTCACCGCCTGACAGAAATGTTTGAAGATACGGTAATCCAGGATGAAGCATATCGCGAACTTTTTTCGGCATATATGGACGTGGATGGGGCGGCTGCAATTGTTGAAGAAGTCCGTTCCGGAAAAATCCAGGTGTATACCGGGCCTATAAGCCGGCTTGGGGCTGAGGCACTATTCACCTCCTCACGTGACCAGATACCACCCCCCACCGCAGACCAGGCAGTTATATCTACCCTGAAACGCCGTCTTATGCAACAGGAAATTTTTCTGGCCTGCATGAACTGCCGGACGTGGAAGAGTAAAACAACCGTTGAACGGGTGAAGGAAAACCCGGTATGTCCTGTATGCAATGCCCGCCTTATTGCCGTGCTCAAACCCTGGGATGAACAGCTCTATGCTGTTGCAAACAAGCAGAAAAAGACTGCCGAGGAACGGGCAGTCGAAATACGGTTAATCAGGAACGCCAATATTGTCCTTTCCAGCGGTAAAAAGGCCGTTATCGCGCTTGCCGGAAAAGGTGTCGGCCCTGAGCATGCATCGAGGATATTATTGACACTTTCTGAAGGGGATGCGTTCTACAGGGAAATCCTGAAAGCCGAGAGAAATTTCATCCGCACTCACCGGTACTGGTAATTCCGGTGTTTGTCCCAATCCACGAATTTAAATTTTCCGGCACGAAATACAAAAACTACATATCAGCAGGTTATAATGGATACCGGTGCGACTGCCTGGAAAGAAAAAGGAAACGAATATTTTAAGCAAAAACGCTATGAAGAGGCGTTGCGCTGCTACTTGGAAGCGGTGGAGATCGATCCCCGCTATACAGATGCATGGTATAACCTTGGGATGACGTGCAGGGCCCTTGGTTATAAGAATGAATCTGTTACTTGTTTTGAGAGAGCAAAACTATTCAGTAATGAACATAATACCACGTATTCTTCACTTCAACCGGGGTATTCTCAATCATCCGGATCAGATGAGCCGGCTAACAGGCATGGCTTACAGGATACCGGGAAAACACTGCCCGGGCGTAAGGGGTCATTTGGGAAGAAGAAAAGATCATTTCGACAGGTTGCACCTTTTATAATCTTCTTCCTGGTCCTGCTTATTTTCGTTGCTGCTATCCTGCCTGCTATATCGGGGACAACCGGGCCTGGATTATTTACGTTTCCTGGAAGTGGAGAGACAGGTCCACGTGGTCCGGCAGGTCTGCCGGGCCAGGGCATCGCAAAGACACCTGCACAAGGGTATTCTGTCGTACCCACGGTAAGCCCGGTTTCCAGTACTATTCCCAATCAATACCAGGCTATGAAAACGGGAGCGGTATCAAAGTCATTCCCCTATGTGTTAAGGGGGGAGCACGGGATCGTGAACATTACTCTGTACCAGGGTGTCGCCAGCGAGATAGCGAAAGAGGACCCTTACAGTTATGTCGGGAAAACAGACCGGTATGAAAAATTTATCTACCTGCCTGAACAGGACCCGTTTCTCGTACCGCTGGTTGATGCTATTCGCGAAAAGTCGGTTGATCAGGATGACCAGGTCAGGATAGCAGTAAGCCTTGTGCAGCAAATTCCTTATGACCAGGAGATACTTGAAAAAGGGACGCTGGAGATCAGGTATCCTTACCAGACACTCCTGGATAACAAAGGGGTATGTTGTGAGAAGTCAGTACTTCTGGCCTATATCCTTCATAAACTGGGATATGGCGTGGCGTTGTTTGACTTTGAAAATGAGAAACATTCCGCTGTAGGGATTCGATCTGCACCTGAATATGCGTATAAAAATACCGGGTATGCGTTCATTGAGACAACCACGCCGTTAATCATCACCGATGGAAATGGCAACTACCCTGCATTTGGCAGGATTCTCTCCCCTCCCGAAGTGTTACCGGCAGGCGACGGGAAATCCTTTGTCTCCGTAATTGAAGAATGGAATGATGCCCGCGAATGGGAACGACTGAATTCCTTAGGACCTGTACTGGACAGGTTTGATTATTCCAAATGGCAGTCACTCTGTCGGAAATATGGCATTGTTCCGGGTTCAGCCTGACGGGAAATGGCAGATAACAAGTCTATAAACACCAAATTATGTAATTAACCGGTAAATGTGAACGGTTAACACAAAATGTTACCGCCAATCACTTCGCAGGAGTTCAATATATAGTATAAAAATGGTGTCCGGTGTGAAAAAAAATGGCTCCCCGGTTACATAATACTACCAAGTTTCTGCTCGAGGAAATCGAGTCCCCGCTTGATATCCTCGAGATTTTTCCCACCGGTCAGAATGATCTTTCCGGATGAGAAAAGCAAGGCGACAATTTTTGGGTCCTTGATACGGTAGACAAGCCCGGGAAACTGCTCAGGTTCGTATTCAATATTCTCGAGATTTAACGTAATGACGACTTTATTCAGGTTGATATATTTCCCGATATCGTACGAGCAGACAATATTCGTAATCGCTACCCGGGGTTCATCATAGGTTTTTACCCCGGCTTCGTTCATGGACTTGATTATCAGTGCAAGACCATCGTGGAGCGCTTGTTTATCACGTATCCCGGTGAGCACCACTTTACCGGATGAGAAAATCAGCGAGGCGATCTTCGGATTGTCGATCCGAAAAACTGCCCCGGGGAACCGCTTGGTATTGAGCTCGCAGTTCTCAATTTTCTTTGAGATCTCTGCAAGGTCTATAGAATCCGCAATTGCCCCTGAAGCAACGATATTCTCGATTTTTAATGAAGCGTACTGCTTATCGTCCATTGATTAGTATATGCTTGCTTTTGTATCATAATACTAATG
>JBAXTR010000108.1:0-7055 GCA_037130095.1 Methanomicrobiales archaeon | reverse complement strand
ATACAACCCGTTTATCATCGGCATTTGATTGTTTGTCCTGGGCATGGTCTCGATAATTGTTATGTCCTTCTTACCATATCCTTTTGTATCACTGCTGTCTCTGTTATCCGGAAAAACAATCCCCGGCAGATCCGGTATTCCTGCCGGTCTCAAGAATTAAAACGATACAACAGGATATTTTCAGGATTTCCTGACTACCAGGACCGAACAGGGGGCTGTCCTGATGATACTCTCCGCAACACTCCCGAGTAGTAGCTTGCCAAGGCCGGATTTTCCCTGGGTCCCGATGACAAGGAGATCAGACCCCTGTTCTTTCACAAACCTGGTGATCTCGTTAGCAGGCTTCCCGGTTAGGAGGAACGTATCAGCACCAAGGTCTCCTGCCAGGTCTTTTGCCTGTTCAAGTGCCTGCTCCCCTTCCTCGCGGAGGCTGTCATACATTCCGGCATATGATTCTTCGATTACACCTGTGGTAAGGGGTTTTGTATCAATTACATAGACAATATACAGTTTTGCCCCGGAAATACGGGCGAGCATTACCCCTTCAATCACTGCACTCAGGTTTTTTTCTGATCCATCAGTCGCAATTACAATCTTCTGGTAAATCCCTGTCATAGTCCACCCGGTAGTAAGGCAACAGATACTCTCCCGTGAAAGAGTATCCGCCCATGATCCATCCTGTTGAACGGCGGTGTACTTATAGAGTACGATCTAATTATCCAGAACCGGATACCTCTGGCTGAATCAACCGGACAGTTTCAAAACCTGGAAAAATTAGAGAGACAGAAAGATGCAAATTATCTCCCTACGAGGTAATTTAGCGATGATTCCCTTAAAAGGGCCTGGTTTTCCATTTGTAATCAAACCCCTTGCCCGTCGTGATGTTGGGGAAGCGGCCCGTTGTTACATGGATGTTTTTATAAACCACGAGCCCCTAACCTGTTGTTACCGGACCAGCCCGGACCTGTTTTTCCCTCCCGCCTTGGTGTATGTTTCCCTGTGCGCAGAGGATGGCCTGAATTACATCGCGAGGGACGCCGGATCAGGGTTACTTGCCGGTTTAGTATTTTGTAGTGACCTCTCCACGGACTGGTCTTCCCGCGATCCCTGCATAGCCCGGATGTCTTCCCTTTTTCCTGATATTGCTGGTATCCTTGGAAGACTGGAGCAGTATTACCGGGAACACTTTCCCTCCGGACCCGGGCAATCCCTTCATTTGTTCCAGGTGGGCATTACCCCGGAGTTCCAGGTACAGGGGGTATTCATACTCCCTGGCCGAATGTACATCGCCCTCCTCACAGGGATTATTTACTTCACGTGAATTCCTGGAGGTACATGGAGTACCCTTCCCGGAGTTTTCTAAATCCGGGCCCTGTTCACCGGGCCTTTCCGGAAAAATCCTGCTCATGGTAAGGGAATTATAAATGGGTAGTCCTGGGGGTGTTCAACCTGTTCCGGGAAACCGGATCGGACTGGGCTGGAGGGATTCTGTATTTGTAGTTCTGACCGATATGGGTATTACACCTACCTCATCGATGCAACGGGAGCAATAGCACCGGGGACTCTTTACAATACGTTCTACAGCACATACAGGTGCCCCTCACGTTTTAGTAGTTCCCTCCGCTCGTGGTAATCCGGCATTACCTGCCGCAGCGCTTCCCAGAATTCGCTGGAATGGTTTTTATGCCATATATGGCAGAGTTCGTGCATAACAACATATTCGACCAGGCGTATCGGCGCCATGATGAGCCGTATATTAAAATTCAGCTGATTATTGTGGTTGCAACTCCCCCAGCGCCGCCTGGCATTCCTCAACCGGAATGGTGGGGGACTGATACCAAGGAGGGTTGCGAATTCCTGTATTTTATCACCGATTATCCGGTCCGCCTGCTCCCGGTACCAGTCCATAACCTGCTTCCTGGTGAAGTCGCTGGCATCATGCCCGGGTAATGAACTGGAAACGCTTACCACAAGATGCCCGTCATCACACCGGGTGCCCCCGGACACAGGATCCCTGGTAACGGACAGGACAAGCGGGTTACCAAGGAAAAAAAACACTTCTCCCTCTTGGTATTTCCGTTCTACCTGGTGTTCTGCCAATGTGTCGAGGACGTTCAGCCGTTTTACAATCCACGTGACTTTCTTTCCTGCAAGACCATGAATATATGATGCAGGAGTCCCGGATGGAGCCTTGATCTCGACCCGTTTTGTGTGGTGGACGATAATCGATATACTTTTCCTGCGCCGGCTGTAGGTGATCTCGTAGGGGATTGTCAACCCCTTGTATACAATTGAATTTCCTGCGGTCATCAGCCCCGTTCCCCGATACCTGCCACGTTTCGTTGCATACGGTAATATTCGATGACCTTCTGTACCCACTTTGCCCCTCCCGCCCGTTGGAGTTCAGCATGGGCACGGGCATGGCAGAAATTACAGAGGGTTACAAGATTCAAAGGATCGTCATTGGTCGGGTCCAGGTCGATATGGTGAATAGGTGACACGTTTTTTCCTTCACAAATTACACACCGGTGCCCGTCCCGTTCAAGGAACATAACACGTCTTGATTTCCATTCCTTTAACGAGTACTTCTGCCCGTTTGGCACAGGCCTTGAGAAACGGGTGCAAAAAATGCGATGTCCCTGGTTTTTTGCATGAACACAGGGGAGGCAGTTGTTCTTAAATGCGTTTTGTCCAGGGACTGCCCTGCAGCGGAGAGGGCTGGCGGTGTTGAAGCTGTCAAGCGATAACTGGACCTCTGTTTTCATGACATCGTTCTCCCATGAATATCGATGACAATTGATAATGAAATCTGCCGTTTTAATCTGACCCGGGATGATATGTTGGTCAACCACAGGTCCCTTACATTACCTGGTTCCCGGATTGGAGGAAAATCTCCCCGTTCGGTGTTCCAATGGCAGTTATGACCGAGATGGTCGCTGTGACACGAATTGCTATCATGCTCATAGAAGAGCTTCGTGATATCCATGCGTGCAAGCCCATCGTCGACGTGCAGGACAGAAATCATTTGGTAAACGCCGGTAGTTATTAAACATGGCAGAAATATTAAACATGGCAGGAACGGGTTTTTTAAAATTTTCGGGCCCTGTAGAAATCCTGTAGATAATAAAAAAGTTAACAGAACAGCTTAGACAGGAGGGGGTTTCACCCCCTCCTTGCCCCACCCCCATCAGGATATTATTTTGGCAGGGTTTACCAAAATCTGATTAAATTCAGAGTGTCTGGGGTTACTATCCCAACCGAGGTCGCCACAGTGGCGGGGCGTAGCCCCGGGAGCGTCAGAAAATTAAGGAATTGTCCGAAACGGTAAGAGCCTGTTAGAGCATTTCTACAGAGCCAATTTTCGAGGTTTTATTCGCCGGTTTTAATGCTAATATTTTGGAATAAGGGAATACATGAGTATCGATTATACATCTGTATAATGATCCGCACTCTCGCATTTCAAACGTTATTATCCGGGTGTTACCAGTAATTACCGGTGATCCGGAGATACAAATGCCTTTTTTACTACTTTACCCGTTGCGTAGTAACCGCTACAGACGCTGAGCCCGTGTCGAGGAGGCACTGCTCAATAAAGGAGCGGTCAATGATCCCATCCGGGAACAGGTCGTAACCCGTGTAAAATCGTTCTTTTACCTGTAACACCGGTGCCCTGGCCTGGTGGAGGCCCCCGTTGCGGAGGTCATGGATCGCCCTCGTGCTCCCGAGATACACCTCTTCGAATTCGATATTATTATCCCAGAGTTCCTGTTTCAGGTGATTCGAGTGTTCACAGGAATCGAGGCAGAATACTTTTATGGTTTTCATGTATGACGTGCTGGATGGCTTTCGATTATCGTTCCTGCATCATTTTTCTCTCGATCCATGGGTACACTGCCTGGAAACCAAAATTTACGTCCAATGTTTATCAGTTCTGCCAGGCCGCCTGCTGACAGGATTCACAGGGTACTGTAAAAACACATGGACCAGGTATCGATTCGAAAAATTGATGCGTTTTAAAAAAATATTGGGGATAATAACTGATGAATGTTATCCTTGTTCCAATAAACCCCGGGATCCCCCCCCTCCCCGTGGTGTCCCGGGGGTTTTTGCGAGAAATGCGAACCCCTAAATATCAATGTGTAAAATAAGGAATCCATGACTGATACTATTCCAAAACCAGCCCCGCTCAGGATTGTGGCGGGTGTAATCCTTGGTATTTTCGCCGGATTTTTTATATTTTTTGCTATATCACTCCTGATAGGGATGATCAACAATATGCTCGGCACCTCCCTCTCAATGAGCATGAAGTTCAATGAAGATATCTGGAGTGCAGTCCTGCTCGTGGTAATTGTTATTGCATGTACTGCTGGGGTGCTAAGGTTGATTTTCAAAACTCCCCCGACTCTGGAATCGGAAGACTAAAACGCCGGAATTAAGGGACTACCCGGTTCAAAGGGGGAATTTCCCTGATTTTTGTGGTCTTCCCTCGCCGGGATCATCCCGTTTTACCCGGGTAGTTACCCGTTAATGTTATCCGCATACCCCGCAGCTTGCTTCCGGGGGAAGGAAGACGATTATGGATTACGGTAAACCAATGACTATGCAACCAACACGACAACAAGGAAGCGGTACAAATCATATCCTGTTGCTTGCAGTGCGATGAACCGACGCATTTTGACTCCAGGGCATTCTAATATTTTTCAGGAATGACAGGTACCATTACCATAAAGGGAATTATTTTCCATTAGGTTTCATAGATCACTGGTAGATGAAGAAGGTGCATTCTTCCGTGTCAGAAAAAAACAGCCCGGGTACTCTTGCCACAGTTAAGTTCAGGACAATCGCTCATTTTTATGATTCCGATGATCCAACCCCTGAAGATAACCGTGAACTAACGGATCGTGCTGAAAATGCTATTGTCCTTTCTGTTCTCGATGTACCTGATAAGAAAATTTCACCAATCTGCGACCATATTGAACTTATGTTCCCTGCGTCAGATCTCAAACCTGGACGTGAGAACTCAATCATATCAGCAACGAGGTCACATTTTAGAACCCGCTCGGATGAGATAAAACGGAGCAGCATCCTGACAATCAGGGTTGGGCTGCGGGAATTCTGGCTCACAATCGGGGTCGCAATACCCTCCTTTATTGGTATCGCCTTATTAACTGATTTCAAGAACATACCCCTGGCAGTTATTTTACTCAATGTGCTCGTAATATTCTGCTGGGTAGTGATCTGGCAACCCTTCCAGTCGCTCGTTTTTGACCGGTGGACACTGTCAGAAAAATCGAAAATTTATCGCCAGATTGCAGGTATGGACATCCGGGTTATTCCTACCCCGGAAGCATAAATGGGCGTTATTTCAACGCTTTCACGGCACGGCCCGTTTTAATCCCGGCAATCTTCTGCCTGCAACGCTCTGCCTCCTCTGTCCTCCCGATACTCTCGAACGTGACAGCAATATTGTTCCATGCATCGAGGTTAACGGGGTTTATTTCTATGGCATTTGCGTAACATTTGAGTGCAAGGGAATACTGCTGCTGGTGGAACACGGTGTTTCCCACGGTCACCCACTGGGTGGCGTCATTTGCAGATGCACGGAAAAGTGGGTTGATAAGGAATAATTTCATCCTCTCAAAGTCATCGAATGATAACCTGTCCGTCCCGTACAGGTTCGTAACCAGGGTAAGCAGTTCGTGGTCATTCGATGGCACATAAAGGACTCATCCTTCAAACCATATATGTTAGTACTAAAATTTGCGGGCCAGGTTCCGCATGACCGGAAACTATGTTTGTTTTCCCAGTCCAGGGCGTTTATTGTGAGAAAATGAAAAATGGTAGATAATATTAGTTGTTGAAAAAAAGTCTCTCGAAGGTGGAAACCATATCGGAGGTCATCTACGACATAAAAATTAAATGTACAATCGATGACAATCACGGCACAACTTTCCCGGAACCCGGTTGTACTGGATTATCTGAAAAAAGAGAACTGATTCGTTAATTATAAATCCTGCATTATCACATTCCGAATGATAACAATGGATTGGATCGCTCTTATCTCATTTATCGTGGGTATTATCCTTGTCATTATCGGAATCGCCTACCTCTTCAACCTGGCCGCCATTATGCTCTTATTTGAGAAAATCATCGGGTTTTTATGCATCCTGCTCGGAATTGTGGCACTTTTCTTTGGATGGAAACTGGTAAAAAATGTGTGATCCCGGGATATCCTAATTTTTTAACATTGTGTATAGGGCCCCGATTCCAAACACGATCGCGATAACATAAACGGTAAATACAGCATAGAACAGGGTCCCGGTAATCGCTGTTCCTGAGGCATGTACCACAATTGAGGAACCTACAACGATTGCCGCAATTATCATGGAGATCATTATCCTGCCCGAGGCCTGCTGAATGCTGGTGGAGAGCGTCTTTAAATCATTTGCCTCGATCTCCAGCTTGAAATCTCCTTTTCCAATCGTATTGAGCATATGGTTAAGCGCCTTCGGGACATTCATGACCCCTTCCGCCATTTCCATGAACGACAGCGGGAGTTTTTTCAGGGTATCAGGCGAGAGGATACTTCCCTCAATAATTTCGTCGAAATAGGGTTTGACTCTCTGGTTGAAATTGAACCCCGGGTCCAGTTTTACGGCAACGGCAAAGATCATCCAGATGACCTTGAGTACCATCATCAGTGAACCCGGTACAGCCACGTTATATTTCTGCATGATTTTTGGCAGGGAGTCCATCGCACTACCGACATTCAGTTGCCCGAGTTCTGAAGTCTGGTACTCACGGAGGGCGGCATACAGTTCATCTTTTAACGGTTCGATATCTTCCGACCTGAATTCGAGCCCGAGTTTCTCAAAGCTGTCGACCAGGGTGTCTACATCGCACCCGACGATAGACATCAGAACCTTGATGAAGATCTTGCGCCGTTCCGGCCGGATAAGGACGACCATCCCAAAGTCAAGGAATATCAGCCGGCCGTCCCGGGAGACGAGGAGGTTACCCGGGTGGGGGTCGGCATGGAAGAACCCGTCCCGGAA
>JBAXTR010000107.1:0-7085 GCA_037130095.1 Methanomicrobiales archaeon | reverse complement strand
AAATTAGATGGGTTTAAAACAGCATATTATTTGAACCATATTTTTAATACCCCTGTAATTTTTATTTCCGAAAAAAGAGACGATGAGACTGTCAACAGGGCATTATCTGCCGGGCCCTATGGATTTGTAACGATTCCGTTCAATACCACGACAATTGTAGTAAATTGTGAGATTGCCATCACCAACCATAAAATGATGCGACGCCTCACGGGATTTGAGGAACGGTTCTCCCAAAATATCATGTCATTACTTGATGCGGTCATCATAACCGATATAAAAGGGCGGGTCCTCCTCATGAATCCCTATGCGGAGAGATTGATTGAGGTCAAAAGAACGCAGGCAATGATGGTTCCATTAAACCGTCTTCTTATACTTATTGATACGAGGACCGGAGAAAAAATTGATGATCCGGTCAGAGATATCATCCGCGAGAGTATGGTGATAGGTCTCGAGAACTATATCGCTATTATTTCAATGAAAGGGAAGAGAAGGGAGGTTGCGCTTAAAGCACAACCAATTACCGATAATTCCGATAAGGTGATAGGGGTATTCGTTCGGATCCATGAAAAATCCCACAACGAGAAAAAAATGAAACGCCCGTCATAATCGCAATGAAAAAAGACCTTTGGGACGCTTTCTGTCTGTATAAAATCTAAAGCGAAGGTTCGTTATCATGTCATGTGACCTGTAATATCATTCGTGATCAGCCAGTCACAGTACATGCAATGCAGGCCATTCGGCAGGACTTCAAACCTGCTGCTCACAGGTTCATGAGCGTTTGTGATACACCCCGGGTTCGGGCACCTTACAACCCCAAGCAGAAATTTAGGTCGCTCCACTCCTCCTTTTGCATATACTTTAAAATCACGGATGATGTTGATCGATACACGGGGTGCGATAAGTGCAATTCTGTCCATCTCCTCTTTACGAAGCTCCCTGTTCTCGATTTTTACAATGTCCTTCTTGCCGATTTTCCCGCTTGATACATTTGTGGCCACGCTCACGGATTCGGTTGTTGTCCCAGTTATCCCGATTATTTTCAGGACATTCAAGGCTTCACCTGAGGTAATATGGTCTATAACGGTACCATTTTTGATCGGGTTAATCAGGAGACCCTGGGGTGGAGGCACAGGTTTGGTCATTTTAGGACCTCCTGTAGCATCGCCATTCTCACCGGGACTCCGTTTCTCGACTGTTCAAAATAGCGGGCATAAGGGAGATCATCAACATCGGGCTCAATTTCATCAACCCGCGGTAGTGGGTGTAGCACGATGAGATGGCTCCTTACCCCCTCGAGAAGTTCGGTGGTTATCTTGTAGCTTGATGAAACGTCAAAATAAGACGCTGAATCCGGGAAACGTTCTCTCTGTATCCGGGTTACATAGAGGACATCCAGCTCTTTGATAATGTCTTCAACATACTCATGCTCGATTACCTCGGTTCCCCTGTCACGGAGTTCTCCGATAAGCGCAGAAGGTAATTCCAATCCTTTCGGTGAAATTACATGGATCCGGCTCCGGTACAGGGAAAGCGCATACGCCAGTGAGTGCGCAGTACGCCCATACCTGAGATCCCCTATCATACCTACATCAATCCCATCGAGTGGAAGGGACTGCTGGATTGTATAGAGATCGAGCAGGGTCTGTGATGGGTGCTGCCCTGCACCATCACCTGCATTAATGACCGGTACTGAGGCAAATTCACTCGCAAGCCTGGCTGCACCTTCTTTGGGGTGTCTCAAAACAATCGCATCTGCATATCCGCTCACTACCCGGATTGTATCGGCCAGTGTCTCTCCTTTTGCCATCGAACTCGCTTCGATACTGCCTACTGATATCGAAGTTCCACCGAGACGGGCCATTGCTGCCTCAAATGACATTCTCGTCCTGGTGCTGGGTTCGAAAAAGAGTAGTGCGAGGATTTTATCGCTCAACGAATTCGCGTTAAAATGCTGTGATGCAATGTGATTCGCGTGGTTAATCAGTTCATCGATAAACGGCCGATCCAGGTCACGTATCGATATGATATGCTTCATTTCAAGTCCCCATTCTCGTAATGGCCCACGGAATATCGCGCTCCACGCGTCACATGGCAGGAAATCCTTTCTGCTGTTGACAGGTGATTCCTGATGTGATGCAGATTTACTATGATGCTATTATCCCGCCGTGATTATCAAGATATGGAATCATATCAGGGGATGTGTTTTGGCGTCAGGGAATGGATATATGGTGTCCTGCAGGAGCAGAATTTTAAAAAAAGTAACACAAAATTCAACTACCGGAGCCATAAACTGGTGGGGAGAGATACACCGACCGGGTAAAACTCTCCACCTGGGAAGCCATCTCGTCAAGCTCGCGCTTGTCAGCAGCAACCTGGTCACGGTACATACTCGGGTATTCTGAAATCTCCCGTTCGTTGATGATATCGAGTGCATCCATTATCTGGAATTTTGCCTTACGAAGTTCTGATTTCATTTTTACAGGGTCCCCGATTGACACGTACTGCGTAGCGTGCATAACCGTGGAAAGCCCTTCATATTTCAAAATAGTATAATTCGTAATATCGATAAGTATCTCAGTTTCAATTTTCTCTTCATTACTAACCGGGGATATCTGTTGCAGGTCTGACTGTACCTTTTCGATCCTCTGGATTGTTTCTGGGACCATGAGGTACCTGAGATCATTGACATCGTCGCTCTTGGATAAATCGAGTTTCAGGTACCGCTCATTGGCATCGGTATTAATCACACGGAGCGTTTTCCAAGCATTTTCAAGTATGAATTTATTGGTCTTTTCAATATTGCTATTATTATTTGTTTCACCAACCCCTTGTTTTATGGGAGTTGTGACATTCGGGAGAGCAGTTACGGGGTCAGGGCTAATTACCGTAGGTTTATTTGAATTATTTCCCTTAAGTGTAAAGTCAGTACCCACGCATCCGCAGAGAAATATGAAAACCACCAGGATTAGAGCAAAGCTACTCAAATAGAAGTAATTTTTAGGTCTACGGAATGGCATGCAGACTAATTTTCGTCCTGTTTGTCAATAAACATTCTGGCTTAACAATTACGATATTACCCACAATTTTTAATATAACGCACAATGTCCTGATTACTGGAAAATTGTCTCTGCTTGTTTTTCTGATTAACTCTGATGAGTTGAGGGATTCTTCCGGGTAACCAGAGAGTTTGAAAAAAAAGTATTTACAAGGACTGTAGATCTGTTAACTTTTGGATGAATTTGACATTCCCTGATTCCAATTCCCTTGGTATACACTCCCTTAACCTCTGCTTGAAGGCCTGTTACCCGCAGGCATGATCCGGGTAGCCCTCGTAATTAGGAGATTGTAAGAATCATGGTTCGGGTTGTACCTGACAAGTACTCCCGAAATCTCCACCTGTCCAGTGTAACCCGCTTTCATTATATATTCATTGTCCGATGAAATGTGATATGAGGGCATCACCGCATACACGGGCTTTTGTGGTGTCCCGTCGCAGAGTTTCCATAGGTGCGTCTTGCTGTTACCCAGGTCACCGGACATCACAGCTGCAAAGACATTGATCCTCCGGTCGACATGGCGTGCCAGGGTCGACAATAACGCTGTCTTTTTCCGGGCACTATCTGAGTAATCCGGCTTTTTAAGATGTTGCTCTTTTTTCAGGACGGCATACGAGTATTTAATATCCGTATTGAGATAGCGATAGGCCTCCTTGCATGAGGCGACCAGATCCATCAGGCGGGTAGGCCTGAGTGGTGGTTTTTCAACGAAACTCCAACAATGCTGGGAGTTACAGATCTTCGTCCACCCTGCTGGACACGGTGCAATAACAACAAGCCCGGACCTTGCAAGTTCCTGGACTGTCTGTCTCATGGTTATTGAATTTACCATGTCAGCGGGTTCCGTGATCACAATTACTCCCCCCGGAGACAAAACTTCTGAAAGCTCTTTTACCCGTGCTGCCCTTTGCTTGATCGTCAGCCCAGTTAGTTCATTCAGGACATTCTGGAACACAAGCAGGTCCACTTCACGTGGCAGAGATCCGATTGGAACCGTTATGAGATCTTCAGGTACAGGATCTTTAACCGTGATCCCCGCAAGGCCATCTGAAAAACCCCGTGTGAGAAAAGTAAATGCTTCACGCTGCTCCCCAGCAAGCTCAACCGCATGGAGCGTGGCGTTACCATGCCCTGACCTTGAGAGAAAATCAATTGTTGCCAGCGCAGCCACTCCCGGGCCGCTTCCAATATCAAGTACGGTCATTTCCTCTTTCAGGAGGCCCGAGGAGGCAAGCATTTCGAGAATATGTTCAAACTGGATAAAATATACCGGGAACTGGTAGGCGAGATAGGCAAAAATACGGTATCCCTGCTCATAATGGACCTTTTTTTTCTTTCCCTCTCGCCAGTAATCCCCCTTCTGGGTGATAACGGCCTGGCGAATCCTTTCAAGAGTGACAGGGTCATCCCAGCGCTTTCCTGTTTTTTTGGTGATATATTCCCGTAGCAGCTCATCAAGTGGCTTCGGGACTTTTGGCTCCTCAAAAAATCTCAAAAGTCGCTTCTGCTCATCGGCTGAAAGTATAAATGGTTTTTTGGTCTGGCCCTTGGATGAGGTGGATATTTCATAATCCTCACCGGTTTGGTTCAATGAAAAGCCGAGACCTGGAAGTTTATTTATGACCTTTTCAATAATTCCCGGGATATCGGGATCTTTTTTGTGCTCTTTCATTTCCGGAATGATCTCGGAAAGCATGAAGGTTGTTTTCTCTTTTGATATCCGGGTTATTTTTGAGAAAACGTCCTCGTCCAACATCAGCAGTATATGAACCAGCTAAGAGGATAAGTATAATGGTTACCCCGGGATTAATAAAATGGATACAGGGTAGCTTTATTTAAAAATACCTGGTGATTAAAGGAGCGGATAATTGGATTACTGGGCAGGGAATTCGAAAGGGTTATCCGGCAGGATACAAAAATATTGGTAATGACGCTAATTTTTATTATCGAAGATAATGAAAACATCGCTGATAGCCTGGCCTATTTTATCAAGTACCTCGCTCATTATGATACCCTTATTGCTAACTCGGCAGAAGTGGCATATGATACGCTTATGAAAGGTGTCACACCTGACCTGATCCTGTTGGATGTAAAACTTCCGGGAATGGATGGAATTGATTTCCTCTCAAAGATCTACAGGGATTCCGAGTTAAGAAATTCAAAGGTTATAATTTATACAGGTCTCCCTGAAAAAAAAGTCCGGGAAGAGCTTGAATCGAGGAATATTTTTGTTCATCATATCATCCAGAAACCAACCAGGCCGTCAGATCTTATTGCCACGATTGATGCAGAGCTGAAGTGAAAACAGATCCAGCCCTGCAATATTCAGGTATTGCCAGTAAACTAAGTCCTTTAAAAAATAAACTTCTATTCCTGGAAAATTCAGGAAAAATTCTATATCTGGGAATAATTATTGTGATTTTTAAAGAGTCTTTAGTGATTAAAGACAGCTAGTCACGAAAAAGCCCGTGTTTCATAAAAACCGGGTGGAATTCTGAATAAATTATTTTATTTCCCGGGTGACATCAGGTAGGCACCTGCACCCAGTCCCCAAATGATAAGTGGGTACGCAACCATCCTTTCTATACCGCCCATTCCGAGTCCAAAATAAAGATTTAATGCGAGAAATATCATTGCTGTGAGAGATATTATGCCAAGTACAGGGGAGATTATGGAGAACGGGCCCCTGAATACGTAATATCCTGTAACCGCCAAGAGCCCGCCAGATGTGAATAGCAGTATTGCCGCGATTACATGCGGGACCCCATGAGTTTCAGGAATAAGTCCGACAAGGGTTGCACCCAGCCCGGCCAAACCGAGAAGAACTGTAAAATATTTATTTGTCCCGATATTCAGGAGCAGGTAGGCACTGAAGATGAGAAATATTCCGGAAATAACCATTGATGAATTAAATAACCAAGCGGTTGATCCCACCCCCAAATCGCTGATGACCGAGGTTACATGGTACCCTGGATACAGGACTTCAGATATAATAATTCCAAAAAGAAATATAGCAGTCCCGGTAAAAATCAGTATACCGGCGAGAATTTTATTCGTATATTTCATGAATTTCATGTCCTCCAGAAGGAACGATGATTGTTGTGGATATTAAGGATTTCTGATACATGAAATTTTGACAGTGCATCCAAGGGTCGCCGGAAAAGTCGGTAAAGTTGCTATATGACCAGTTTCAGATAGGTATGATTGTTGAGCATATACCCAGGTCTCGTCATTTCATCCCTGCAATCATCAATCCCTGTTGCAACCTTGTTTATTTTAAACGGGACTGGATAATATGCCCCACAGTATGTTTTGAACGTCAATTACTGAGCAGTTAAAATTAAGGTCCCGATTCTGAAAATTTCAAAGCCGCTGGAGGGATTTGAACCCTCGACCTGCTGATTACGAATCAGCCGCTATACCCCTAAGCCACGGCGGCAAAAATACCTCTTATGTATAGTAGTTCTGCATTTATTAACATTTAGAGTGGTATGCAGGATGCGGTCAAAAAAAAATAGAAATCAGGAGTAACCCCGGATAGTGGTCACATTATCGACCGAGGGGCGCTCTCCTTTTGGTTCAATTTTTCCGAATTTTGATTCATAATCTGCCATGGTTTTTTCAAGGACTGCAAGAAGATTCTTTGCATGTGTTGGAGTTATACTCACTATCGCCTTTGCCCTGGCCTGGTTAACACCTGGTAACTGGTGAAGGAAGACAAAAGTAAACTCATCCTCCTTATAGGCTATCTGGATCATATTACTATAGACGGGGTCAAGTGTCTGTGGAATATTAACGGATATTTCCTGATTTGTCATACCAAGATAGTTTGTTCTGAATTCATAAAAAACAGTGCTGAATTAGTATACAACCGATTTGAGATCTTTCTTTAAGCGCGGATCTATGTGTTAACCAATCCCTGTTCTGTCAATATTTGTAATTGCATGAAGTTGAATCGTAAGAAAATTATCAGGATAGGACTTACGCGGTTGACCGAAAGATCCTTAGCCAATGAGAACCGATTATTGG
>JBAXTR010000106.1:0-7096 GCA_037130095.1 Methanomicrobiales archaeon | reverse complement strand
GTCGTGGACGCGTTCTGGTTTATCTATATCGGTGAAATCTACGGCCAGCCAGTTGCAGAATCAGTAAATGAACAGGTCTGGGGACGCGTTGCCGGTATGGCAGCAAAAGATATTGTCAGGCGGTTCAATATTACGGAAAAGGGGCTTTTGGGATTCGTAAAAGCGCTACGTCACTTCCCATGGGCAGTTATTGTAGGTTATACCATTGATGCCCGTGACGATGAGGTCATTATTTCCGTACCTTCATGCCCGACACAGCAAGCACGCTTGAACCGTGGCCTTGGGGAATATGTATGCAAGGAAATGCACAGGGCTGAATTTACCAGTTTTGCAAAGGAAATTGACGAGCGGATCTGTGTTGAGTGCATTTTTGCCCCTCCCGACCCGCATCCCACGGATATGTTCTGCAAATGGCGTTTTTATCTCAAACAATAACAAAGAACCTGTTGTTTTCCTGGAATGGCATACGGAGTATTTGGAAAAAAAGGTGATGGAAGACCGGTTAATTTTTATAAAAAAGGTTATTGATCGTTATAGTTCCTGCCGTTCCATTGGACTTTCCGGTCTAATTATGCCCCGATAGCTGCAAGATTGCCGGGGGCCTTCATGTAGAGCCAGTAACCTTTTGTCGGGTATACTATGGTAGATTCTGTTGTGTCCCCGTTGAAGATTGTTGGCTCATAACCCTGGGTGAAAGGATTGAATCCCATCGAGTTCACCCATTCCGGCTGGACAGACAGGTACGTGTTTCGTGCTGATGTAGGGGTCATCCCCGTGAAACCTATCGAATTCCAACCTGCCGGAAGACTTCGCGGGGGCGGGATAAACATCGGGTTTGTTGTATCGAAGGTCAGATTGACGACGAAATCATTAACTGAATAGATCCAGATCCCATATAATGGCTGGATCGGGGTATTTCCGAACACAATAACCCAGCGAGGCGGATTTTGTGACCCGTCCCACATAAAGGCTGAATGTCCCCCCATATTCACATTACGAAATATTGCGCCGGTATTGGAACCTGTTGCCAGTGTTTTCGGTGTAGATACAAAGTTCCAGCCCGGGGAGAGTGTGATCCGGTCATAGTAGGCAGGTGGTAAAGAGGGGAGAGGAGAGGTTAAACCCGGTGAAGAAATGAAATACGGGTCAGTAACAGCATCCGGATATAGTGAAAGCATTTTCTTCGTTTTTGAGGGGTCTGAAGCAGAGTAGATCAATCCAGGGATTTCCTTTCCCTTATCAAGGTACTGCCCATCGGGAATGAGGAAGTTCTTGTTGACCAGCGTTGGATCATTCCCGCTTTTTCCCTCTTTCTTGATTACGTTGAACCAGATAATTCCCTTGATATTCGGATAGAGTGATGACAGGACTACCGGGTTATAGACCTCAGATACATGCGCAGTTTTAAGTGATTCTTCCTGCCCGGAATCCCCCTGCCCATCACTACTGGTTTCGGTAAAAATGAACGGGTGATTCCTTTCGTCCGCGTAATAATCGTAGAAACCTTTGACAGAAGAGAGACTTACGGGACCGCCAGGCCAGGAATACCATGTCATCCCAACCCAGTCAACAGAATCTGCAGGCAGCTGTACCAGGCCATCATTATTCCCCGGCCAGTAGACTTTCCGGTCGTCCTTTGTCTGCGCAATATTTCCTGCCCAGACGACTTGGATATTATCCCCGCCTTTCTGGTGGATAAGCGTGTACGCATCACGGAACCACTGGCGGAATGCCTTTTTCGCCGGGCTGTCAACGTTGTCATTTATTTCGGGGTTAACTTCGCTATGGGTATTGAACTCGGGTGCAAGCCAGATGAGAATCGTCGCACCTTTTCCCGAAGAGTCCTTGTTTCTATCTGATACCGCTTTTAATTTTTCGGCCAGATCGGTGAGGATCTGGCTTCCCGTTTTTCCATTGGGATAGGTATCAGACAATGAAAGGGTATGCCCGTTGTATGGTGCGAGTGCGATCATGGGAACCCCGCCCTCTATAATGACTTTTTCAGCCCATACATCAGGTCCCGGAGACGCGGTATATGCTTTTTTCCCATAATCATTGTCAGGGTAGAAATTCATCAGGTAATACCGGGAAAATATTACCTGTTTCACCCCGGAACCGCTTGTTACGGCATTCACCGATGCACGGAATGACAGAATACCAGTATCTATCGAGTCAAGACCGCCAGATAGCGTTTCACCATATGATCCAGGCTGGTCCAGGAATTGGGTCTCATAGAGGTGGCCATCCGAATTACTGTTCTTGAAGTCATTCGGGCCTAATGTACCCACGTTTCCTCCCAGGTATACCCCTGCATAACATCCATTCCCTGAAAGAATACCCTCACTGAAAGTAGGGATATGGACAGCTGAAAGAGGCTGGAGCAGCAGGCATATTCCGATTATGATTCCGGTAACAATTACAAGCGTAGAACGTACCATGATAGATCTCCTGCCAGATACCCCCATTCAGACCAAAATAAGCATCCGGATGGTATCCGGCCTTTTTTCTGATAAAATGGAAGAATTCTGGCGTATTTTTTAACAGATTAGTTCAATGGTATATCATTCACCGGGATTTATAAAAATACTGCCTGTTTTCCGTTATCAGGAGCATCATTGCTCCCTTCCAGAGAAGTCCCATACGGTCTTCAAAAGGTCTAAATAAAAGCAGAAATTCCTTTAATCCAGTGAGGTCCGTAGAGTAGTACCGAAGATACGACAACTATCCCTACAATGATCAGCAGGAGAATAATTAACCATTTTTCCCTGTTGCTTGCATATTCAGACATTTGCGAGGTACCATATTGAAAGGGGTTTTTGTTTG
This sequence comes from Methanomicrobiales archaeon, assembly GCA_037130095.1. Classification (GTDB taxonomy): domain Archaea; phylum Halobacteriota; class Methanomicrobia; order Methanomicrobiales; family Methanospirillaceae; genus CAIKOD01. Next base: position 4,273 of record JBAXTR010000106.1, on the reverse strand, counting down.
AATACTTTTAGGTACTGTGTACAGATACTAAACGGCAGGAAAAGAATCAAATCCAGCTGGACATGAACCAATGAATACCATCTCCTGAAACGTTACCGACTCCGGATATTATTACTCGTAAATTCTATTTTGATTACGTATTGTTTTAAAAAAAATGCCGTATTAAGGTACCTGCCTCACATCAGCAAGCGAACGGATAAGTTTCTGGGTTTTTTGTGGTGTCCCGGTTGTATTTACAGAATAACACTGGGTCCGGCTGACAAGGTCTCCGATATACCGGTCCCTCAGGCGGGTTTTAAAAGTGCCCTGGACAAGAAGATGCGGGTTAAAATAGTTATTTTCGCTAAAGAGTTTCAGTGCAACTTCAGGGTCAAGTGACTGGGCCACGTTCGGGTCTGCAGGGTCCCTTTTGAGGATAATGAGGGTCTTTATTGTTGTCAGGGGAAGTATCCTCCCTTTTCCAATGACCCACCGCACATCGGCAACCGCTCTCCCATCAGGATCATAGGTATCTGCCGGAACTAGGCCCCCATACTCTTTCCAGATAGTTGCCAGCTCTTCCTGGATGTAAAAATTTTTCTCCGAGCCATAGGTAAGGATATCATCCCCGTACACCCTGAAGAAAAACCAGTCATCCGATATCATTCGGGTTCGCGGATTTGTCAGCAGCCCGTAAATCTGTGTGGTTTTCCCGGCCCCCGGTGACCCTACAATGCCAACCCCTTTTCCCTCAATGTCCAGGCATGCCCCGTGAACTGACCAGATGCCATGTTCATCTTCAAGGATATCCCCGGTAAGACTGAGGGCGATGGATTTTATCCAGCCATAATACAGGACATTGAACAAAAAAACGGTTTTGGCATGCGGGTCATACAACACCGTATCGGGCGGGTATGACGGGTCTTTAAAGACAAATAGCCTTCCGTGCGAACGGACGTTCTGGGACATCGAGTAAAAATTATCCTCCCACGTGTCCCGGAGGATATGGTCATCGCAGAGGAGTTTTATGCAGCAGCCATAAATCTCGGATTTGATCTCGTAGCGGACGTCCGAAAGGTAACGCTGATAGAGGGTCTCATTTTCTTCCGTTGAGATGAGGGAAACATGGTAGGACATAGGTACCAGGGAACTTCAGGAATGTGGTTTTGTCTTCATGGTATCTCATGGTATCGGCGGGTCTTTCTGATTCATTCTTTTTATCCCACTCCATCAGGGACCTTGGATGCACCCTTTACCTGGAAAACGGGTCATCCATTTATGCTGCGGCGTTGACCCGCTGGAATTATCGAGGAGTTTTGATACATGTTTCCCGGGTTCGATCATGCTCCGCTTTTTATATTCCCGCTGTACTGCAGGTAGGTACATCAGGAGCCCCATGATCGCATTTCGCATGCGTACCCGGTACTCACCCTGGGGAAAATCATAGTACCCGTGTTGCCGGTAATAGGCATGATCGGCAAGGAAAGGAAACCGTAACCGCCCGAACACTGCGTCCCTGAAGATTTTCCTTCCACCGACTGACAGATAGGTGGGAGGCCGCACGTACCCGGCCTGGGCATATGCAAGGATAGTCCCGGCAAAACTACCGATCATCCGGTCAAGGTCACCTGTATCACCAGGTTCATCGGTGATAAACGATGGATTGGCGTGCTGGTTCTCGGCATAAGCCTCGAGAATTTCGCGAAGGTTCGGAAGCTGTGCGAGGGGACCCGATACCATGTAGCCGATCTGTGCCCCTTCAAATGACGGGGTATGTCCCCTGAAAAATGAGCGATCAAAGAACTCTTTCCATTTTGCCGAGAGGTAACGATCGTGGATCTTTCCGGCAATAATGATGATATCTGCAGGGACGAGGACGGAATTGAAGAAATCTGCATACCCATCCTGGTAAACACAACAGTTATCCGGGCCGCACTGGATACACCCAATACAACCACCCCGTATCTTCACGTCCTGCAATCGGTACACAGGAACGAGGTCGGAAAAATATCCCCGGAAATATTCGATCATCCGGTTCAGGTTTGAATCCTCCGGGGACTCGTCCGTGACGATGACAATCTTTTTCCCCCCTGCCGGGTGCGATTCCTGCCGGTTGCGTGGGATATAACTGAAGGCTTCGTGGACCAGGGGAGGATATACCTTCTGGCAGGGCCGCTGGTCAATGATTGCCGATAAAAAATCTCGGGCAAAATAAAGGAGTTTTTCCCGGTTTCCCGCATATTTCCCGTCCTCCATCTCCGACGAAAAGAAACCGTTGTAATGCATGCCAAGGTCATCGCAGACCGCATGGATGTAGTTGTGGGCTGTATGGTCAAAGAAATGGATGGATGTTGAAAAGGCTGCCGTGTACTTGTTTTCAAACGCACCTTTTGCGTCCCTTTCAGATACCAGTTCAATAAACCGTTTGAATTGCGACGGGACAAGAAGATAATAGAGTGGAAATGCCCAGATTACCCCGTCTGACGCCCTGATGTCGTTTACCACAAGGTCAAAGGTGACCATGTCCTTTTCAAGTGCCCGGATAGTATGCGCGACATGATGAATGATGAACTGGTGTTCCGGTATCATTCGTTCGAGGTAGTGAATGTACTGGATGGTAACCCCCGCATCTCCTTTCGGACTGCCGTTCAATACAACAATCTTCATACTACCACCCCGGGAAATCCCGATATTTTTATCCTCCTTTCCTTTTTACCCGTGCGAACGGGGGGCATCATACCGCTTTTCCGCGTTGTCATGGATACCAGCACTCCCACTTTAACAGCATACCAGGCGTTCATCCTACTGTCTCATATGGGAACCATCACAGAATGGCTGGTTTCCTGATTTACCACACCGGCACAGGGTAACGCGGTTCCGGATTTCATAGATAAACCCATCAGCAGAGATGACAGGAATCCCTCCACGGACCCATAGCGGGCCCGAGTGACCTTTTATGGGACCTTCCACAAGCCCGATGGACTTTTCAAAATCCGGTTCTATTGGCGTACCTGTTTTCCTGTCCCGGATTACCAGTCGTCCTGAATGGCAGTCTGCAGCCATTTGTATGGCAGTTTTCCGTGCATCGGGATCACCCGACTCTTCAACAAGTTCCCATATACCTTTTCCCCGGACACAGAAACGAGCGTGTGAACAAAAACCCGGGGCATCACCGAGCCGGATATCCGGGCCTTCAGTCCATTCTGCCCGCTCAAGGTAAGGTACGCGGCTGGCTGTTTCGGTCCCGTCAAAGTGATGTTTCAGGTGGGTACCGTCGCAGAAGGGTTTATTGTGGGAGCCCCCGCAGCGGCACAGGGCATAGGATTCCTGTACAGGGTAGTGTTCACCCTCCTTCCATGCGACAGAATCACCACTAAAATTGCAGACGAGAGTCTGCCTTGAGAGCGGAACACTTCCCGATACGATATAGGGCCCGTTGTGCATAATCCGGATCTCAGGTTCTTTTTTGTTATGGGTTTCCGACATGATCCTTACTCCTGTACTCGCTGAATACGCTGGTATTTTAATATCTACCTGAATTTAAAAAACCCATCTCACCGTTTAACATTTCTAACCAGGTAATTTTTGCTATCTGGTTGAGAGACAAGGGGACCCTGAGCATTCGTTCACCAGTATACCAGGAGGACACGGGTAACCGGTTAACCACTCCGCGGACCTGCGGATAACCCCATGTTATTGATCGCTAAACTGCTTCACCGCTTCCGGCAGGCAGGTGACGATCCCCCGAATTCCGGATACCGTCAGGGTCATGAGGATTGCATCAACAACTTCTTCTTTTGTCGCACCGGCCTGTTTTGCCATGGGAATATGCGCCTTCACCGCCATTTCATCCCCCATCGAGGCCTTCATGGCGATATAGATCAGCTGTTTCGTCTTCTGGTCGAGTCCCCTAGAGGCGACGAGGGACATAATCAGGCCATTGAACGCCTTCGCAACGTCGGGGGCTTCATTCTGGAAAATTTCCATCGGGTTTTCGTTCATTTCATCACGTACCCGTAGGTGAGGGTTATTCAGGCATAAGCCTGATTACCTGCAGCAGCGGGAACCAGGTCAACCTGCTGAGCGGGAAATGCCGCGAAGCAGGCTAATGACAACATCAAATCACAAAAAATACCCGGTTTTAATTTTCCAGTTTATGGACACGGGTATCCGGGAAAAAAGGAATTTATCCGGCTGTGTTGAAACACACATGAACGAGAAGTTCATACCCGTACCATAAAAATGCCACGTTCAAAATCTCTTCATATTGATGGCCGTTCAGGTATTTTCATGG
>JBAXTR010000105.1:0-7103 GCA_037130095.1 Methanomicrobiales archaeon | reverse complement strand
GTCGCCACAGCGGCGGGGCGGAGCCCCGGGAGCGTGACTAAATATTGGATTAATCCAATCTGCAAACTAGATTTAAGAGGGTTTCCCATGAAAATGTCTGAACGTACCAATAGATAAGGAGATTTTGAACAGAGCATTTTCATGGTTCGGGTGTGAACTCCCATTCATGTGTGTTTCAAAAGAGCCTTAAATTGCATATCTGACTTATCCTAAAAAGGGCATATTTTTAAGAAATACGGTCGTAAACCTGTGTCCACCGGATTTTGTATTCCTCTTGAGGGCGATGTAATTCGCATTCTGCAGCATCCCAAAAGCAACGTTTACGCGTGGATCATGGTGAGTATCATTTTGAATTTTGTCAGGGCGTTGAGAGCATGTGGGCGGTTGGCGGGCATGATGATCATCTGCCCCTGTTCAAGGTGGAACTGTTCTCCTGATATGGTAATCTCCACCTCTCCTTCAAGAACCTGGAGAACTGCGTCAAATGGTGCGGTATGTTCTGAAAGACCTTCCCCTGCATCAAATGCGAACAGGGTGATTGTCCCGCTTTTCTGTAATACAATTGTCCGGCTCACCACTGCCCCGTCCTGGTAAGAAATGAGATCTGCAGGTTCGAGCAGCTTCCCGATAAGTTCGCCTGTATTACTGGTAGTCATGATGATCTTCACCATTGCTATGAAGGTATTTTATGGTTCTCTAAAAATTACCGATATCCGCGACTTAATGGGTAATGTGAGTATTTTTCCCAGTAAATAAGGTCTTTATGGAAATTCTACGTTCAAAAATCGTTGAAATGGATGCAATACCGAAGGTAAGTACCTCCCTTATTGTTCTATTTCCATTAGGATATTTCCTGGACAGGGTATCTGAAGACATCTAAAACTATCAAGGGGGGCATATGCAGATTTATGTTCCAACCTGGGGACCTCCATGGCAAAGCGGACAGGAACGCGGGTTGAATTTTTTGGAGAATTCGTAAACAGTACAATTGCAGGAGAGGATTTCTTTAGCGACAGGAACTCAAGATATTTCGAGGTTTCGATCCGGATTTCCCGCCATTTCAACTTCTGGAAATAGATATTGATCCGCCGCCTCCTGGATATCATTACAATCGTTACAGATGCTGCTTCGTTAACCCCGTTGCGTAGAAAACAAGGCATTAATATTATCTGGAAACAAATGTTGTTACAACAATAACAACACGTGATATGGCATGAAGACGAAGTATATTTTAATAATCGTAATTCTACTGGCATTTTTCACAAGTCCGGTAATGGCAGGGACAAAATACATGTCAGGTTCTCCCGATCTCACGGCATCGATATCAGGGATCAATGAATTCAGCCAGGGAAAAGATGCAACCATCATCGTTGTGGTACAGAACAAAGGGTTAAATGACATAAAAATTATCCAGTCAACGCTTGCCAGTCCTACGGATCAACCAAATACGGCCAAACTCACGACAGTCAGCCTTGGAAGCGGTTCAGCCCCCCTTGTCATTAAATCAGACCCCCAGATGGTCGGGGATATAGTCGGCGGTGCCTCCATCCCGGTCCCGTTTATTGCCCGGATCAGCAGTGATGCACCCCCGGGAGAATATATGCTCCCACTGGAACTGAATTACACCTATCTTGATAATGCAGAACAGGTCGGTGGGGACAGCATGATTTACCACTACCGGCAGAAAACTGAGACATTCCAGTTACCGGTAAAAATCAAACCGCTGGTCACGTTAGAAGTCCTGGATGTTGTACCTGAACACCTGAATGCGGGAAATGACGGGTACCTCAACATCAGCATCAGGAACAAGGGATTTGAGAGCGGGAAGAACGCGGTAATTAAGATCGTCAGGGATAGTTCAAGCCCGGTGGTTCCCGTTGACAGCAGCGTCTACATCGGAGATTTTCCGCCGAACAACACGGTATCCACCCGCTATAAGGTAAGCGTGACAGAAGATGCCGGTGCCAAGACGTATCCGGTTAACTTGATTGTCATTTATGAGAACCGGGATGGCGACACGGTAACATCGGACCCGGTGACCGTTGGTGTCCCGGTTGGTGGAAAAGTAGATCTAACTATTGTGTCTGAGCCGATCACGGTCTACCCGGGAACCAACGGGGTGTTTAATGTTGAATATGAGAACACGGGAGCCGCGACTATCTATAGTGCACAGGCGAGGATGAGTACTCTTGACCCGTTCACCAGTACGGATGATGTTGCTTTTCTTGGTGACCTGAAACCTGGTGACCGTGCAAAAGCCCAGTTCCAGCTAAGTGTATCCAAGACGGCGACGCAAAAGGAATACGGGCTCGATTCAGAGATACGCTATCGTGACGCGCTTGATAGTACACATATTTCTGACACGATGAAGGTAAAGATTAACGTAATAAACAGATCTGGAATCGGGCTCGTGGTCTCAAATCCAATCATCGTGACGATTATTATTGCCGGGATTATCGGGGTATTATATTACGTTTTCTTTTACCGGAAAAGGAGTCCTTCAAAATAAGGTATGAACCTGAATCAGGGATTACCCTGCTTTTTTGTTTTTTAAGGTCGTTAATATCTTTTTTTCCTCTTTGTGAAAAAAATTGAGATATACTTTAGTGCTCTTGCCCGACCCCGTCACAAAAATCTGGTCTGGTTTTGTATTCAGGAGGAAGATTACGGACCAGGTATCAGGTTCAGGACGCATGCCCAGGTCTCTCTTCACCTTCAACCCATCGTGACCTGTCTTTCAGGTACTCTTTTTTCCATATCGGCACGGTCTGCTTCAGACGGTTGATTACATACTCGCACCCAAGAAATGCTTCTTTCCTGTGCCCGGCACTTACTACAATTAGGACAATATTGTCCCCTACCCGGAGAGGGCCGGTCCGGTGGATGATATCCACACTGTGTAAGGGATACTCCTTCATTGCCTCATCCCTGATGACGGTTAATTCATGTTCTGCTACTTCATGGTAGGCCTCCAGTTCCATGTATTCTATTCCGTCATCGCGCACAATACCGGTAAATGTGACAATAGCACCTGTTCCCCTGGATTTTGCCGCTTCTACCAATCTCCCGACATCAAAATCATCCTGCTGAAGTTTGATCATATGAAATCTCCCCGTTACAAAGTTACCCGCCGGCAACAGGTGGGAATATCGCCAGCTCATCACCATCGTGGAGTACCATTGTCTCCCTGTCACTGCCGCTTATCCGTTTGCCGTTAATCATCAATACCACGTGGGATGCAATAGTCCCCTCCCTGTCAAAACAGGCATCCCGGAAATCTTTCGACTGTTGTGAAAGACTTTTCAGTGCACCAAGAACTGACGAACCCTCATTAAGATCAAGAGTATTTTCGCTTCCGATTATCTCACGAAATCTTGCAAATGCCTTTATTCGCACGTTCATTTTACTTTCTCCAAAGGATTACCTGTTATATGACTGCATTCGGTGCAGGACGGGTCACGTTCCACCTGGATGGTCTCGAGGACTGAACGAAGTCCATCCCAGATGATGAGCCGGTTCCCGAGCAGCTCTCCTGTACCGAGGAAATACTTGAGCACTTCATTTGCCTGTATCAGACCTATTATTCCCGGAGTAACGCCAATGACCGGAAATATTTCTTTCGGAGGGGCTTTTGGGAAAATACATGATAAACAAGCAGTCTTTCCTGGAATGATTGTTGTCGCCTGCCCGTCAAACCCCCTGATCGCCCCATGAAACAGCGGTATGCGTAATTTGCAAGCCAGGTGATTCAGGAGGTACCGGGTCGGGTAATTGTCCATCGCATCGACAATTGCATCGGCATCCCTGACAAGGTCAGGTGCAGTTTCTTCATCGATGGTTACCCGGGCGACCTCGATCTCGATATCGGGGTTAATTGCCACGAGTTTCTCACCCGCAGAACCGGTCTTTGCCATCCCGATATCCTTGTCCCAGTGAAGGATCTGCCGGTTCAGGTTTGTACGCTCGACCTTGTCATGGTCGATGATCCGCAGGTGACCTATCCCTGCCACCGCAAGATACGTGGCAACCGGGCATCCGAGGCCCCCTGCACCGGCTATGACCACCCTTGCCGATTTCAGCTTCTCCTGCCCATTCTCCCCGAAGAGCATTATCTGGCGGCGGTATCGCTCCAGTTCGTCCTGGCTCAACATAGGCAGTACCTGGGTGTCATGTGGAATGAATCTCCATTTCTGAATGGCTGCATTGTTGGCTTCCCGCTGGCAGGTTGTTGTTACCCGGTGTTACAGGTTGAGCACCCGGAATCTTCCTTTTCATCGTGGTGGGCATGTGCCTTTTCCTCCCATGGCACAAGGTTATTCCTGACCCGGTAATCGTTAATCGCTTTATGGATCCCTTCTTCAGCCAGTACCGAACAATGCATTTTTATCGGGGGGAGCCCTTCTAGGGCCTCAGCTACCGCCTTGTTGGTGATTTCCCAGGCCTCTTCAAGGGACTTTCCCTTTACCAGTTCAGTTGCCATGCTACTCGAAGCGATCGCCGCACCGCACCCGAAGGTCTTGAATTTTGCATCGGTGATCCGGTTATCTTCAATTTTTAAGAAGATCTTCATGATGTCACCACAAACCGGGTTCCCTACTTCTCCCACACCATCAGGGTTTTCAATCTCACCCACGTTCCGGGGGTTCATGAAATGGTCCATTACTGTTTTGCTATACATAATAATCTCTCATTTTATTGTGCGTTTTTCCCCAGCGGGGACATTTCACGGAGGCGGCTGACCACCCTCGGGAGGGTCTCGAGCACATATTCCACCTCTTCATCGGTGTTCTCCACATCGAGTGTAAGCCGTAATGAGCCGTGGGCAATCTCCGCTGGCATTCCTGTTGCAAGGAGCACATGCGAGGGTTCAAGGGAACCTGAAGTGCAGGCACTCCCCGTTGAGGCACAGATACCGAAGCTGTCCAGGAGTAGGAGCATTGATTCCCCCTCGATGAACTCAAAGCTGATGTTAAGATTGCCGGGAAGCCGTTGTGATGGGTGACCGTTCAACCTGGTATATGGAATTGATCCCTGGATACCTGATATCAACCGGTCCCGCATTGTCCGGATTCGTGCACCTTTTTCCTCGATCCCGGTTGTAGCAAGTTCAATCGCTTTCCCTGTGCCTACAATTCCTGCAAGATTTTCCGTTCCCGCCCTCCGGTTACGCTCCTGTGCACCACCATGGAGGAGGTTATCGATACGAACGCCTTTCCTGATAAAAAGTGCACCAGTACCTTTTGGCCCGTTAAACTTGTGACCAGACAGTGAAAGGAGGTCAATATCTACTGCATTGACTGAAACGGGTATATGGCCGACTGCCTGTACCGCGTCGGTGTGGAAATATGACCCGTGTTCGTGGGTAATTGAGGCAAGTTCCTTCACTGGTTCAATCGTACCGATCTCGTTATTGGCATACATCACGGAGACCAGGATCGTTTTATCAGTGATTGAACGTTCAAGTTCAGCGGGGTCCACAAGCCCGTACTGGTCAACAGGCAGGTAAGTCACCCGGAACCCCTGTTTTTCAAGGTACTGGCTGGTATGAAGGACCGCATGATGCTCGATCTTCGAGGTGATGATATGGTCCCCCCGTTTCCTGTTGGCAAATGCGACTCCTTTAATGGCCCAATTGTCAGACTCAGTCCCCCCGGATGTGAAAAAAATCTCATCCTGTTTTGATCCGAGTGCAGACGCAACCTGCCCCCGGGCGGAATCGATTGCCTCTTTTGCCTCACGTGCAATGGAATAAATCGAGGAAGGATTCCCGAAATGGTTGTGAAGGTAGGGAATCATTACCTGCATTACTTCTGGGTCCACCGCGGTTGTTGCCGCATGGTCCATGTATACCAGTTTTTGATTTTCCATACTTCACCAGGTTATTTGTAACAGGGATTGATCCTTCAATTGGATTATTCCTCCGATGTCAATGCAGGTAATTTTATCGTGATTTGTACCTGATTACCTCATTGTGTAGTCTTATGACCAGCTGATCATATTCACAATTGTGAACAGCTCAATAGAGTTGACTCTTCAATCCAGATATACGTTATGATCGTTCACCAACCGATTGAAATAGCGGTATGGTGTTATCGGATCTGGTAATCAAATGGTATTATCCATTATTCTGCCCAAAATGGAAAAAGTGTATGAAAGACCAGTTTTAATCGCTCTAAATGAAATGGAGGGGCATGGTACTGCAACCCATTGTGCAGATGGTAGCGGAGACACCGTTACTTGCGAGATGGGTACTATTGCAGGACTGAGATGTCAGAACGGTGCAGGAGTTATATCATCTGGTAAAATTTCATTCTTTTTTCAGTATAAGGAAGCAGATTACCCGCTCATTTCAGACCCTCGCTGGGCCATCGGAAGGTGCGCAACTTACTTTGTTGTTGGGGGGATAGTCCAGTATCCTGGTGTAAGTTCAACAATTGTACCTGATGCTAAAGGTATTCCCTGCACCGGTGAGGGTGTTGGCAGGTCTGTTATTGTAAAAGTCGTACGAAATAGATTTTTATCAATTGGTGGAGCCTGACCCGATATATTCATTTCAGGCAAGGGGTTCTCTGTTGCCATGCATCCCATGAGAATAATCGCAGCTATCAACATTACAAGGATGAGTAACTCCGACGCCCTACCTCTTGGCATTCTATCTTCGAGATTGAACCCCCAAGTAACATTAATTCATCGTCTAAGTGCTCCCTCGTATTACAACAATCCGTACTTGTAATACTTGTATAGATTAGTTTTCCTGAATAACGAATTACTCTGAAGAGGGAATATTCGAAACCCGAATTGATTGATCTTAATGAATAAACGGGTCGTGGGGTTCAACCTATACTACTGGTAGTGTAGATGCAGGTCAATTTCAGACCGGTAATTTTGCAGTAACTGTCTGTTTTGTGGGGATCACGGGGAATTGTGAACTCTGAACTCTAAGAAATTCTCTTTTTTTATCAATATGGGCAGATTGCACCCCATATCATGCTATAGGTATGCGACCCGGAATGGGTAAGTAGCATATAAAGACGAGAAAAATAGACTCTTAAATGGTTATTTTTTTGTAAAACCTGGGAGAATATAATGGATATGTACATATC
>JBAXTR010000104.1:0-7115 GCA_037130095.1 Methanomicrobiales archaeon | reverse complement strand
ATAGTTCAAGGAGGGTAGAAATAAGGCGATCCATCTTTTCCACCGCAGCAGTTATTCTTTGAAGGTCTCCCTTCACCTGTTCAGTATCATTCTTCTGCAAATCCTGGCCGAGGTACCCTAAAAATCCCTGGATAGTGATGAGCGGGCTTTTCAGGTCATGCGACACGGTGTAGGCAAACCGGTCGAGTTCGGTGTTTTTCGACTCGAGTTCTTTTAAGAGGGATTCCCGTACGGCCTCCGACTGTTTGCGTTCGGTGATATCCCGGAAGCTCCAGATACGGCCATAATATGCATTGTCCTGTCCCGTCATCGGTGCCGTATAACGTTCAAGAATCCTCCCGTCATGGAGAGTTATTTCATCCAGGCTTCTATCATCCCGGTGATGATAGAGATATTCCACCTTTGATAAAAATTCACCAGGGTCTACCAGTTTGCCAAGGACTGATTGTAATGCCTGTTCATCAGACCGGGAAGCGATTACCTCCGGGGGAATCCCCCACATCTCGATAAACCGCCTGTTGTAGGAGATGATCTTACCCGAATTGTCGACAACAAGTATCCCGTCAATGCTGGACTCGGCCTGTGTAGAGAGAATCGTGTTGGTGAACCTGATTTTCTCTTCCGCCCGTTTCTGCTCGGAAACATCGTTATACACACTGCAACGATTTCACCACTGGGCAATCTGAACACCCGGTTTTCGTAATAGTTTGTGTATTTTTCGTCAACATACACTGTTGCAGGGTAGAATGCAGGATTCCCCGTCTTCCATACATCCCTGAATATCGGGATGAGGCCATACTCATCGATAGTGGGGCGAAGGTCGAAAAGACTCTTCCCTACGACCTCCTCTTTGTTCTTTCCTTCCAGTGCAAGTGCCGTTTTATTAAAATCCTTTATGATGTAATCCTTACCCGATAACCCGTCATTCCTGACCACATAGATGGCAACACCGCTCGTTACGGTTTCAAACAGGTCCGAGAAGCGGGCATCGCTCTCCCGTCTGGCATTCTCTGCCCGTTTCCGCTCCTCGATCTCGCGGTTCAGTTCATCCCGCGAGGCGGTCACGCTCCTTATTTGCTCAGCCATCCGGTTCAGCCCGGCGGCAACCTTCCCCATCTCATCATCTGTAGAAACGGATATCCGGTATTCGAGGTTGCCAGCGGCAAATTCTTCGCTCCCGGCATTCACATCATGTATCGACTGAATAAGCCGTCGGCTGATGAGCAGGTAATTGACGCTGATAATGGCAAGCATTGCAAAGATCAGGGCAAGGACAAGTATGTTGTTCCAGAACCGGGCATCGCTCGCGTCATTCCCGTATAAGTGACGGAGCTGCCATGCTTCGAAAATCAATCCCTGTGATTGTACATTAATCCGGCTCCACATGACCTGCTGGTAGCTGACAGGGAACAAGACCGCCCCATTACTCAGTGCTCCCGGTTCCGTGATTTCCCGGAACAGCGCCCCGGTATTTTCATTATACTCCCTTATGGTTGCGATGCTTTGGGCTTCTTCCTTATTTTCAGGTTTGAGCTGGCTGATGATCGGCTGGAGCGAAGCATACCGCTCCTCCCATTGGAGGCGGGCCCGGGGTTCTGCATTGATGAGATAATCATTCGAGAGGTAGGAAAGTTCGTAGCCTCCCCTCACCACATCTGCTGCAAGATTCTCCTGGCGCTGGAAATCCTGCATATTCTGGTAGCTCATAATAATGGAACCCGATATTGCCACCGCCAGGACTAGGGAGAGTATCAGGCTGATCCGGATCTGGTTGATTATGTTCATACGCACCCCATGAAAATTACCGTATAATCGTGACCGCCGATGGCTTGATCTCACGCATCGCATCCTGCGATATCATGTCAAGATATGATGGCGGGTTGTTATCACCAGTCATATTCTCTTCTTTCATCCAGCGTGCCTCATCTTCCATGGCAAGGACCAGTCCCTGGTCGAGCGACAGGACATACTGGTTCTTCTCCCAGAGGACATCGATGTAATCATCCGACATGTTGACGTGTTTCATGAGGATCTCCTTTGCTTCAGGTTCGTGGTTGTACAGGAAGGAATCTGCATCATCAAGAGCACGTAGATAATCCCTGGTTACCCCGGGCCGGTCCCGGATTATGTCGTCCGTCGTATAGGTAACCCAGTAAAAGCGCTGGCCGCTTTGTGCAGGCCATGTCGTACCATTCCGGCCGAGCTGCTGTTCGATCCGGTACACGTACGGTTCCCAGATTATTGCAGCATCGGAATCCCCGGAAACGACACTTGTTACGAGGTCTGCAGGACCCAGGTTCTTCACCGTGACATCCCGTATATCCATCCCGTTGAGGGTGAGGTACCGTCCGAGGTAAAACTCGGCCGCCGTTCCTTTTGGAACGGCAATTATTCTACCTTTCAGATCGGAGGGCTTTACAATCCCCCGGTCATTCCGGACGACAAGCGCAATTACATCACTCTTTGCCGTGCTCCCGATGATTTTAAAATCAGGCGCCCGGAAACTGGTACTAACCCCTACAAATTCCGCTGCATATGCAAGGTCCGCTCTTCCCGAAAGAAGTTCATTCATGGCAAGGGCCCCGGTCGGGTAGTCCCGGATGGTCACGTTCAGCCCGTGCCGTGCAAAATATCCCTTTTCCTTTGCAACCAGTGTTAATGCAGAAAATTCAGGTGAACCGCTTGCAATGATGAGCTGTTCTGGCCCTGAGGAGGTCTTAGGAGCCGGATTTACGAAAAATAGTACCAGAGCAATCAGGAGGATAATCACAATTATTCCGATCCCAATAATTTTCCAGGTGCCGGAATCCGACAGCTTCCATGTATCCATTTATTGGTCCCCCGTTTCAACAATTTTCTCAGGATTACCATTCACAACCAGTTCCCCCCTGGACAAAATGATGGTAGTCATTTCTCTGCCACCTCATTGCTATCCTCAATTTCCGGCACACCCGGAAGTGTAAACCAGAACGTCGCCCCCTTCCCGGATCCTTCCGATTCCACCCAGATTTTACCGCCGTGAATTTCAATGATACGCTTCACCAGTGCGAGGCCAACGCCGGTACCCGGTACATTTATTTCGATCCGCTCAAAGAGCGTGAAGAGCCGTGACTGGTATTCATGAGGGATCCCGATACCGTTATCCCGGACGAAAAATACCGGCTTTTCCCCATCATAGCGGGCACCGATCTCTATCTGTGGTGCGGGCTGGTCGCCCATGAACTTCACCGCGTTCTCAAGCAGGTTGGTCATCACCTCGAGGAGCCGTTTTTTATCGCCGTATACCTCAGGCAAATCCGGTGCTATCCTGAGCGTCACACCACGCTCCTGGATTGGTACGGCAAGGAGTTCTGCTGCTACTCCTGATAGTTCTCTCATGGAGACCGGCTCGGGAGGCCCGACGATCCTGCCGATCCGCGACAACTCTAAGAGCGAGTCGAGCAACTCCTGCATCCTGACAGTTGCATTGGAGATCCTTAGAATGTCCTGGCGCATCCTTACCATATCTCCCATTTCAGCATCACGTTCAACAAAGCCAAGGAAACCCCTGATGGTAATAAGCGGGGTCTTTAAATCGTGCGATGCCGTGTAGGCAAACCGCTCGAGTTCGGCATTTTTCTGCTCCAGGTCTGCGAACATGCGTTCTCGTTCATGTTCAGCACGTTTTACTTCGGTAATGTTCGTGGTGTAGATCCTTGCGACCTGTAAAGCCCTGTTTAACGAGATATTTTCTGCAAATATCTCATTCCCAAGGACTATCTCACGGTACAACTGGAGTTCGTCCGTTTCACGAAGCAATCGCAGGATTTCTTCCCTGTCCCGGGGTATGAACAATGCGGGGTCATCAGGCAGCCCCAGGTCATAGAGCGTGGTCGAGGTAACGGCATTTGCAAATGTGATCGTCCCGTTTTCATCCATCTCGATCACCGGGTTCGGGTTTAATTCCGGGAAACTTGCGAGCCATCGGATACGGTCAAGGGCTTGATTCTGGTCGGTGATGTCAACTCCCTGTGCGATGGTAGCAATGACGTTCCCATCCCGGCCGATTACATTTGCCGAGTTCCATAGTACGGAACGGGTACTGCCATCAGCATTAAGAATCGGGATTTCGACCGTTTCCCATCGTTCACCTTCAAGTGTTTTATTGATCAGGGAAAGCGAGGCCTCCTTACTCTCCAGG
The DNA here is from genome assembly GCA_037130095.1 of Methanomicrobiales archaeon. GTDB lineage: Archaea > Halobacteriota > Methanomicrobia > Methanomicrobiales > Methanospirillaceae > CAIKOD01. Next base: position 2,935 of record JBAXTR010000104.1, on the reverse strand, counting down.
GGGAAGAGTATTGCAAGATTTTTCCCGATAACTTCTTCCTGCGATCTCCCGGAAAGGTGCTCGAACGCGTGATTGAAACGGGTAATCCGGAATGCCGGGTCCCAGGTAATAATGGGGGCATTTGCATAGTCAAACAGGCTATTGAGGTAGTCATTGGTCTCGCGGAGTTTCTCTTCAGCCCGTTTGCGATCGGTGATGTCCCGGTTGGAAACCCGTCTGCCGATACAAGTAGCAGTATCGGAGCAGATGGTTCGGCAGATGTGATTGATCCACCGTATTTCCCCTTCACGGGTAAGGATCCGGAACTCGATCTCAACAGGATCATCCGTTACTTCGACCTTGGTGTAAAGGAGGGCATGAAAATCCCAGGCAGCACGGTCATCAGGATGGACAATCCGGTCAATAAGGTCCCGGTCTGCAATGAAATCTTTCGCAGGGTACCCGGTGATACGTTCGACAGAGGGGGACATATAGACCACATTCCTCTGATGGTCGATCCAGTACTCCCAGTCATAGGTCCAGTCCGCCATCGTACGGAACCGGAGTTCGCTCTCCCTCAGTTCTTCTTCTGCACGTTTGCGATCGGTGATGTCACTGATACTGGAGAGAATGCATGGTTCCTTGTTGAGTAAAATAATCCGGGCCGAAAAAAGGCCCGACATGATCACGCCGTCCTTCTTCCGGAACAGAAAATCCCTGCCAACAACATTCCTGCCTCCGATGAGGTCAGATAGTACCCGCTTTCGGTCTTCCATATTCACCCACAGATCAAGACCAATTGAAGAATTTGTAACAGTTTCTTCATGGGTGTAGCCGGTGATCTGCGTGAAGCCATCGTTCACATCGATAAAACCCCCATCAGAGGCTCGGGTAATGGTGATAGCATACGGGGATGTCTTAAAAGCGGTGGCGAACTTTTCCTCACTCTCCCGCAGCGTCTCTTCTGCCCGTTTTCGCTCTGTGATGTCGTTGAACGTGACAATGAGTTTCCCGGCAATGAACGCGGCATACAGCTCGCAGATCCGTACCGAACCATCGCTGCAGGTAACCCGGTACTCCCCGGTATTGACAGCCAGTCTGGATAGCCGTGCCCGTTCAAGAGCGGGTTTCCACTGTTCAATCACGTAGTTCCGGTACTCAGGGTCCGGGTACGCCAGTTGGTACCACTCTGCGGTTGTGGCCGGAGTATGGCCAAAAAGGTTAACGGCACTCTGGCTCCAGAATTCGACGGTGGTGTCCTCAGGATCGGCAACAGCTACCGGGAACGGGGTTGAGTCGATAACGGCGCGGAAACGTGACTCGCTCTCGTGCAGTGCCTCTTCTGCACGTTTGCGATCGGTGATGTCGATACAGACCCCACTCATGCGCAACGGTTCACCGCCAGAGGCATACGAAGTGCTGCCCCCGGCCCCGATCCAGCGCACCTGACCCTCAGGAAGAATGATCCGGTACTCGTTCCAGAGAGAGGTATGTTCCTTTACCGATTTGTCGATCTTCGCCTCTGCCTGTTCGCGGTCATCGGGATGGAGAGCAGCACGCCACGTCTCAAACGAGGACTCAGCACCGGGCAGGAGACCGAAGAGTTCGAAAAATTCCGGCGACCACGTCAGCTTGCCGGTCGGGATATCCCAGTCCCATGTCCCGGCATGGGCTGCCCGGAGCGCTATTCCGAGCCATTCGCGTGTGGCCAGGAGCGCCTTCTCTGCCAGTATGCGATCGGTGATATCATTGATGATAGAGAATAGGACCGTCTTTCCGGCTACGTGAATGGGAGAGGAATGAACTTCGACCGTCCTGATCGCACCGCTCGCCAGCCGGTGCCTGAACGTGAAAAAGTTCTTCTGTTCCCGGGCTGCTTTCATTCTCTCTGCAGCAGTCTCTTCCGGGGACAGATTGTTGATCTCATCAATGGAGAGTGAACTGAGTTCTTTTTGGGATCTGCCGTAAAACCGTTCTGCGGCAAGGTTTGCATCGATAATGTTCCCGGTTTCGGGTTCGATCAGGAGCATGACGGAATCATGCCGCTCAAACATTGCATGAAACTTCTCCTCGCTCTCTTTGAGTGCTTCCTCTACCAGTTTGCGATCGCTAATGTCCTCAATGGTATTATCGAAATAGACCTGGCCATCGTCAGAAACTTTCTTCTTCGCGGTGATACTGCCCCAGAAAGCCCGCCCTTTTAAGGTCTTGTACCTGACTTCCATACTATCAATCGCACCCGTTGCCACGATCTCCTCGCTGATCCTGCGGCGCTCATCACGATCGAAGTAGAGATCGCTTGGGAGGACTGCTAATAACTGCTCGCGGCTGTCTGCTTCGAAGATCCGCAGCGCTGCCGGGTTCGCTTCGATGATGGCCCCCTGCGGTCCCGACGTGGAGCGGAGAATCCCTATGCTGACATTGCCGAACAGTTCACCGTACTGCTGCTGTGCAGCTGCCAGTTCCTGTTCTGCCCGTTTGCGATCGGTGATGTCCGTGGCATAGATCCGGATAGACGAGAATTGCGGCGTGAAATACACGTTCTCCCTGAACAGCCGGCCATGGAGTTCAATTTCACGCACTTCGTGGAGGGATTCAGCGATTACTGTCCCATCCAGCCGGTCACGAAGATCCAGCGGGATGAAAATACGGGGATCTGTCTCGCCCATCTCCTGAAGCGAACTCATGCAGGAGGGGTTTGCATACACGATGGACCCGTCCGGGTCGGCCTCCAGGGTCAGCACCGGGGTAAGCTCGGGGAATGACGCAAGATGTACTGCCCGTTCTTCTGCCCGCGTGCGGTCGGTAACATCCCGCATGATGACGAGCTTTGCAGGGGGCATACCGCCCCCGGATCTCATCTCCTGGATTGAGACCTCAAACAACCGGGCTTCCACCCCGGTACCGGTTGTGATAGTGCACGGGGCCGGATGCTGCTGCCCGATACATTCCAGGA
>JBAXTR010000103.1:0-7144 GCA_037130095.1 Methanomicrobiales archaeon | reverse complement strand
CCCCAAAATGAAGAGATTTTGAAAGGGCATTTTCATGGTCCGGGTGTGAACTTCCCGTTCATGTGTGTTTCTACAGAGTAATAAATCCCAAAAATAATCTGGTCGCACTTTGTATATTATCGCCCGGAGGACAACCGAGTGAACAATGCGGGAAAACAGCCGCCACCTTGTTTTGTTACCCGCGTGTCCGGATGTAAGGGGCAGCCTGGTTTTAGGAATATTATCCGGGTTCATAATTCCCACAGGTGACAACACTATCCCGGGGATGAAAAGGTTCATGGTATGTCGCCTCCTTTATCCATTCACCAAGAGGCGGTTAACGGAATGAACTTAGATTTCTATGTATCCATGCGTGTTGTACAGGCGGTAGTCCTGTTGCGGGCATACCCGGAGGGAGATCCGGAATGCCGGTAATTCTCCCTAATCTTAGCAGGATGCTGATCATCTATAGAGGGGCCTGGGGCTGGATTGCGCTTTCCCAGCTGTTTGTTCTCTTCGGTGCCATTTTTATGCTCCTTATCCCCATGCAGATATCAGCACTTATTGACAACGGCGTCCTTGCCGGGAACATCAGTGTTGTTGTCGACAAGTCTCTCGCCATGCTCCTGTTCGCGATACTTGCAGGGGCATTTTCACTGGCTAACCTGTATATCGCAGCTAGAGTAGGGGAAGGCACCGCACATTACCTTCGAAAGGAGGTTTATAAAAAAATCCAGTCGTTTTCATTCGGGAACCTTGACCGGAACCCTGTCGGGGAGCTCCTGGTGCGGCTTACGAGCGACATCTACCAGATCAACATGGCCGCGAGTTATTCCATCAGGTTTGCGTTCTATGCCCCGTTCATGATCCTGGTTGCCCTCGTCATTGTGTACTTCACCAGCCCGTCACTTGTCTGGATATTCATTATTGTCATCCTGATCACGGCAGCGATGTTCGGGATTATTTCATGGATGCTCCAGGGCCAGTACAAGGTGCGGCAACAGAACCTTGATGCGGTAAATAACGTCCTCCAGGAGGACTTTTCCGGGGTACGGGTAATCAAGGCGTTTGTCCGGCAGGCGTATGAAAACAACCGGTTTAAAGAGGTAAATGAAAAATTCAGGGCAGCATCGCTTTCGCCCCTCCATACCAGTGCATTTATCCTCCCTGCGATTTTCCTGATCCTCGGCTGCTCCAATGCCCTCGTTATCTGGTACGGGGGGATGCAGGTCATTGCCGGGACGATGGGTGTCGGACAGATTATTGCATTTACCCAGTATTTCTTCTTCATCCTCGGGCAGTTGTGGGTCCTCTCGTTTGTCCTTCCACAGATTATATCGGCGGAAGCGTCGGCAGGGAGGCTGGCAGCGCTTATTGACACGCGACCTCTTGTGACCGATTTGCCCGGCGGAACAACCCCTGGCCCGTCCGTTTTTACCGGGAGGGTGGTGTTTGAGGACGTATCGTTCAGCTATGAGGGAAAAGGCGGGAAGGAAGCAATAAAGAATATATCGTTTTCCGCAGAGCCCGGGCAGACAATTGCATTTCTCGGTCCTACCGGCTCGGGGAAATCGACCCTTGTTAACCTGATCCCGAGGTTTTATGACGCGACGCAAGGACGGATCACTATTGACGGGACCGATATCCGCGAGATCCCGCAGGACCACCTCCGGGGCATGGTGACGATTGCCCTCCAGGAAAGCGTGCTCTTTTCGGGGACGGTACGGGAGAATGTTGCCTTTGCAAAGAGTGATATGCCCTATGACCAGGTCATTGCAGCGTCCAGGGCGGCCGAAGCTGATGCTTTTATTTCGGTGGTCCCGACTGGTTACGAGTCCCACGTGGCACGCAGGGGGGCAAATTTCTCCGGCGGCCAGAAACAGCGTCTCTCGATTGCCCGGGCGATTGCCCCGAAACCGGGGATCCTTATTCTTGACGACAGCACGAGTGCGGTCGATGTTGCGACCGAAAGCCGTATCCAGGCAGCCCTCGCGACCGTTATCCCGGGTACGACCCGGTTCATCGTGGCCCAGCGTATCAGCACGGTCCTCATGGCTGACCAAATAATCCTCCTCGATAAGGGTGAGATTGTTGAAAAAGGGAACCATAAGGACCTGTTGGCCCGGAGCCCTCTCTACAAGGAAATTTTCGAGTCGCAGCTTGGTGGTATCAGGAAGGAGGACCTTGCATGACCGGGAATTCCACGGATACCCTCGGAAAAGTTGAAGCGGCTGGTGGGCCGGGAAAATTCCATTCGCTGCTCCGTGCAATGCGGTATCTCGGGTCACGAAAAGTTACGTTCTATGCGGTAATTTTCCTGTTCCTTATCGGTACTATTGCCTTCATCTCGCTGTCGGTGATGCTTGGTGTTGCCGTTAATTCACTGTCGGCCACGACAGACCCGGATAGTCTTCTCCGGGTTGTCACGGTCATGACTGCGTTGTCAATCATCGCTTTTGGCACGTATTACGCCGGGTTCCGGTTATTTGCGGGCGTTACCCAGAGTGCCCTGTTCCAGCTCAGGCAGGACCTCTTTGAACATACCCAGGAGTTATCGTTACGGTTCTTCGACCGGCAGCCTATCGGGGAGCTGATGAGCCGGGTCACCAACGATATCGACGTGGTCACCGCATTTTTCCAGCAGCCCCTCGGGACCCTGATAATGGGAATATTCATGCTGATCACGACCCTTGTCGCGATGTTCCTGCTCGATACCAGGCTTGCAACGATCGCGTCCATTGCCATACCCCTGCTGATAGGCCTTGTCTGGCTGCTTTCCCGGGTGGCAGGGCCGTCTTTTGCGCTGCTCCAGGAGAAGCTGGCAGACTTGAACGGGCTGATGGAAGAGACAATCGCCGGGGAAAAGACCATTATCGCGTACCGCCAGCAGGCCCATGTAAGCGGTAAGCAGACCGAAGTGAGCGAGGCTGCACGGGACACGGGAAGCAGGGCCCAGATCCTCGCCCTGATGATGAACCCGCTGACAATCCTGGTGACCAATATTGACATCGCACTCGTGGCCCTGGTCGGCTCGATCATGATTATCAACGGGACCTTATCTGTCGGGGTACTGACCACCTTCCTCTCCCTTACCATGATGTTTATCCTCCCGCTGGTGACCATTTTCGCCAATTACAATTTTATCCTCTCGGCTGCGGTGAGTTCGGGGAGGATCTTCTCAATCATGGACGAAAAGCCGGATGTTATTGACCGGCCGGGGTCCGTGGAGCTGAAACCTGTCCAAGGCCATGTCGTGTTCAGGGACGTGAACTTCAGTTATATCCCTGGCAGGCAGGTCCTGAAACACAACAGTTTCGAGGCGACGGCAGGCCAGATGATCGGTCTTTGCGGGCCCACCGGTGCAGGGAAAAGCACTATCATCAACATTCTCACGCGTTACTACGACATCGACTCCGGTACAATTGAGATTGACGGCCAGGACATCTACGGGGTTACACAGGCAAGCTTGCGCAGGCAGATCGGGGTCGTGCTCCAGGAACCGTTCCTCTTCTCTGATACCGTGATGAACAACCTGAAATACGGGCGGGAGGGGGCGACGGACGAGGAGTGCATTGCGGCTGCGAAGGACGCAAACTGTGACGAATTTGTCACCCGGTTACCGGACGGTTACAATACGCTGCTGACTGACGGGGGCAGCAACCTCTCCCAGGGGCAGCGGCAGCTGCTGACCATTGCAAGGGCGATGGTCGCCAACCCGCGGATCCTCATCCTCGACGAGGCGACGAGTAACGTGGACACGAGGACTGAACGGAATATCCAGGCGGCCATCAGAAAACTGCAGGAAGGGAGGACCAGCTTCGTGATTGCACACCGGCTCAGCACGATCCGCCCTGCACAACAGATCCTCGTGATCAATAATGGGGAGATCGTCGAACGGGGCACCCATGATGAGATGATGAAGGCAAAGGGGTTCTATTACGACCTGTACATGAGCCAGTTCAAAGGGCGGATCGCGGAAATTATTCCGGTATGAAATGTGCCGGCATACAATTGGGAGGTTACCCTCGCATGACCAGGGAAAAATTATCCGGAAACTCCGTGTGGTGCCCGGCAAGGGATTAAAACTAAAGAATTTTGGGACGGGATGGACGCAGAACGAGGAGCTGAAGAGGTACGAAAACGGTGCAGTAAAGGAACGGGCAACCGAGATACCCGAGGTAATCCGCGTCAGCCTTGCCTCCTCGCAGGAACTGCCCTGGGACAATAACACCCATTCAGTCCTGGTTATCCTGCAGGGGATGGACACCGCAGGAAAGGACGGTACGATCCGGCGTCTGATACAATGTTTTCGAAAACAAGCACCAATGCAGCCCCCTGGTATATTATTCCCCGCAGATTACAGGTGGGTGGCACGGACGCTTCTGGCCAATATCATTTCAACGCAGATCCAGGTCCCTGACCTGAAATTCCCGGGCGTGTCTCCGGAACAACCAATACAGATTGGATCCGCCAGGGAACAATTGAAAAATGAATGAACCGGGGTCCGCCGTGCAGGCAGATGCGATACTGACCCGGAAGGACCGGGCTTCGCATGTTCCGACCCGTGATGCGATGCGGTTCGTAATAGTGCCGGATGGGGGGCCATTACATGACCTGTCCTATCAGGAGGGACCCGGTATCACCATTTTTCACGGTAACCGGACCCGGGGTATTATTGCCCTTATCCTGGTACCGGATGTTCACATGTTCTTTGAAAAGCGAAATGCCTCTTTAGGTACCCTCATCTCGAACCGTGCTCCCTTTCCTTCGTCCCCGGTTTCGGTAATTGTTATATCGGTGATACTGAGGATATCGCGGACAAGAAAGAGACCCATACCCGTGTTTTTCCCAACACCGCGCTCGAAAATCTCTTCCTTCATTACCTCCGGCACCCCGGTACCATTATCCTCCCAGATCAGGAACAGCCCGTCAGGTATGAGGGCGTAATATACCTGGATTTCTGATACCGTTTTTCCATGTCGCAGGGAGTTGTCATACAGGTTGTAAAATACTTTTTCGAGCAGAGGATCTGCATAGATCTCCAGGTTATTGAGGTCAGCCCTGATGGGGGCCTCGTTCCCTGGAAGCCCCGAAAGGATCGTCCCGATATTCTGCCAGGCAGGGACCTTTTCACCAAGGTTCTGGTAGGTCTTTGTGAACTCGATATGCTTCTGGATCAGGCCCGCCGCCCCGGAAGAACGCTGGAGATAGTCTTCGAACATTGGATCCGTGTTTTTTTTGCGGATAAGGGTGAGGTACCCGAGCAGCACGGTAAGGTTGTTCAGGATGTCATGGCGGGTAATGCTTCCAAGAAGGTTTAACTTTTTATTGGCGATAAAAAGTGCAGTTTCTGCCCTCTTCCGTTCGGTAATATCATGTGCGATAATGCTGAATATCACCTCTTCTCCTTTGACCGGGATCACGGATGTACTGACTTCGACATACAGCATATCCCGATTTTTAGTGCGGTACCTCTGCTCTCCCAGTACACAATTATGTTCTGCAAGAATTTTCTCGCAGCATTTATCCGCAAAATTTGGCCCGTCGGCGATAATATCATAGATTGAAAGACCGCTTACCTCCTTACCGGAGTACCCGAACAGGTTAAGAAATGCCGGGTTGACTTCAAGGATTTTTTTTGTCCGGGCATTAAAAATGAAAATGGCCTCTGATGCCTGTTCGAACAACGCACGGTACCGGGCCTCGCTCTCCCTGAGTAAACGGTCAATCGAGTGTTTGTAGAGTGCCATCCGGATCGTTGCATTCAGTTCGCGGTTCTGGACCGGCTTTACCAGGTAGCCATACGGCCCGGTGAGTTCCGCATGCCTGAGCCGTTCGTCGTCTGCATATGCCGTAGTATAAATGACCGGGATATCTGATGTTGCATGAATCTTCTCTGCAGCCTGGATCCCGTTCATCCTGCCCGCGAGCTGAATATCCATCAGGATTACATCCGGGTGGAGGGAGAGGGCCTTTTTCACGGCCTCTTCCCCGCTTGAGACCGGGGGGAGTGCGTCATACCCAAGGTCTGTCAACACCATTTCCAGGTTTGCAGAGATGAGTGCATCATCCTCCACGATAAGAACTTTTTCAGCCGGCATACAATTCACCCCTTCTGTCCGGTTCCCGGACAAACCGTATTACAAATGATGTCCCCCTTGTTGTGTCCATCTCGAGTTCCCCGTGCAGCTGGTTCTTTGCCAGGATCCGGATCAGGGTAAGTCCCAGCGAGCCGGGGCCTGATTGAATAGTACCCGGGGGTATTCCTTTACCGTTGTCTGATGCGTTCAGGATGATAAAACCATCCTTTTCGCTCATGGTAATGGAAATTGTGCATCCCACCTTTGGATCTTTGTGACAGGGCCCGTCATCGGGAAATGCATACTTTATCGAGTTGGTGACGATCTCAGTAATAATCAGGCCACAATGGACCGCGGTATCAATGGGGAGATCAATATCCCCCATCCTGATATCCCACCTGATATCAGACCTGGGGCCGTAGGACTGGATGAGGTGCTGTACCAGGTCCTCAACATATTTCTGGGCGTTGATACGCGAGAGAGAGCGGGAATGGTACAACGATTCATGCACAAGCGACATGCTCCTGATCCTGGTCTCGAGGTCCCTGAAACGGGCAATATCTTCCGGGTCTGATAACTGTGCTTTCTGGAGCCCGATGAGGGAGATGACCCGGGCGAGGTTGTTTTTTACACGGTGATGGATCTCCCGGAGCAGGACTTCTTTCTCTTCGAGGGATTCCCGGACCTGCCGTTCTGCCAAGGCCCGCTGTATTGCTGCACCCATCGGGTCAGCAATTTCCTCTATCACGTGCACGGTTGAGAGCGGGACCTGGTTCTCACGGTGATCGGCAAGGTGGATTAGCCCGATAATCTTTTCTCCCTGTCGTATGGGAACAAGGGCAACGGATTCGTAACCGGACAGGTTACAGATATTACGGGTGCGGCCTTTGGCCTCATCGGATACGGTGGCAAGGAATTTCGTGGTCCCGTTCATGTAAAATGAACCGGACTTTGTGAAAAACGGCTGGGTGGGATCGGTAGTCCCACGGATCACATAGATGCACATACATTCATCGGACTTGATCGAGAGTGGGCTCTCGCTTGTATAAAACTCGTCTGAAAACCCGGTATATGCCTGGTAAGGG
>JBAXTR010000102.1:0-7166 GCA_037130095.1 Methanomicrobiales archaeon | reverse complement strand
TCCCCGAGGACCAGCTCCCGAAAATGATAAAGGACCGGTTCATCTTCTGCTTCGGGAAAATGCCGGGTGTAATGTCTGCCCGATGCGGAGGGAGGCTGGTGGGTGAATAGTATTGGTGAGGTAATTTGTTTGTTAGTTCTCCAACCCGGACAGAGGTAAAATTGTTTGCATGGTATTGAGATAATGCATAATAGACTGGGCGAGGGTCAATTTGTAAAATGAGCGGCCGTGAGAGATACTTATGGTTTTCACGAGGATAACTTGGAATTATCTCTTTTATTGGGGGAAAATTTGTATAATCTCATAACTACATGGGTATAGTATGCAATATACGGTTGTCCTCGAACAACAGGAAGAGGGTGGATTTTTCGTCCAGTGTGTGGAGTTACCCGGGGCGATAAGCCAGGGTGATTCAAAAGAGGAGGCGCTAATCAATATTAAAGAGGCAATAGAACTTGTTTTAGAAGTCCAGCGCGAAGAACTCCATAAAAAAACACATACCTTCCATTCGGAAATTATTAAAGTAGACGTGGCAAATGTCTCGTAAACTTCCGGTAATATCCGGTGAGAAGATGGTAAAGATATTAGCGAGGCAGGGCTTCGAGATCAGGCGGCAAACATCCAGTCATATCGTGGTTCAGAAAGAATGGCGTGTATTTTCTGTTCCGCTTCATAAAGAGTTGAAGGAAGGCACCCTTTTAGCAATTCTGAAACAAGCGGACATCACGGTTGAAGAATTTAAACAATTTTTCAAATGACCAGGTTGTCCCCCTCACGAAAATGATATAAAGGACCGGTTCATCATCTGCTTCGGCGAAATGGCCAGGTGTAACCTCTGCCCGGATGTGAATATGTGGACCCCCGTGATATTTATGGATGTTATATATTCTGAAATAATGGAGTTGTTAATATGAGCCGTAAATTTTCATTATCCATATCAGGTCAAAATGGAAGAAAGCCCCTTTATTCCCGGTTATTAACCCTTCTCATGTTCATGGCAGTCCTGACCAGTACAATCCTCATTTCCGGCTGTTCCTCACCGGCAGAAGATCCTGTTATAGGTACGTGGGCATGGTCAGATGGGAAAGGGTACACCGAGCGCTACATATTCAATTCAGACCATTCATTTTCAGCACAGGCACTTGGCTCGGAATTTAATGGCACATGGACGACATCATCACCCGATCATTACCAGATTGTATACACGAACCGGAATGACACGGCCCACAAAGAAATCTTTACTGAACAGGTTCATTACGATAGTATAACAGATGAGATTTTCTTCCCCCCACATCACAGGGTGGTGTGATGGGAGCATTGAATAAGCAGAAGGTTTGGAAATAATTATTTTCAGACGCGATAGAATAGAAACTGGAGAACCAATGACACAACGCGATGAGATCCTCGATCTCCTAAGATCATTAAAAAGCGATCTTACGTTACGTTATAAGGTCCGCAGGATTGGCATATTTGGTTCCTTTGCAAGAATTGAGTCCCGGCCTGATAGTGATGTTGACCTTCTCGTTGATTTCAATCCCGGCGCGGACCTCTTCGATCTCGTCGAACTCTCCCTATATCTGGAAGAAAAAATCGGTAGGCATGTGGATCTGGCAACACCCCGGGCCCTCAGGCCTGAGATACGAGAAAGCGTCTATCGGGATGTTGTGTACGCATGAGAGAATACCCGCCTTTTTCTTATTGATATCCTGAAGGCTGCGGAAGGTATCCAAATCTTCACCAAAGATATGTCTTTTGAAGAATTTGCCCTTGATGATAAGACGATTTCAGCTGTTCTCTATAAGTTCGCAATCATGGGTGAGGCGACAAAAATGTTACCAGATCAGGTTCGTGCAAAATATCCTGACATTCCCTGGCGAAGCATTGCAGGATTGCGTGATAAAGTGATTCATGGGTATATTGGGGTTGATTATGAGCTCTTATGGGAGACAATTGAATTGAAACTTCCAGTTGTCATAAGTGGCTTGCGTACTATCCTTGGCAATGAGGAACAATGACAAACAATTTCACTCATAAGACGATAATTCTCACCCTTCAAGTCCTTTGAAGGAAATACTCTACTATGGTACATTCCCCGGTTCCAATTCCCTCATTTTCTGATGCGGTCAGGTTCCATGGTCATATCTGCCCGGGTCTCGCACTCGGTTACCGGGCAGCGCTAATCGCCCTTGAAGAGCTCAGGAGCGGCCCGTCGCACGACGAGGAACTGGTAGCAATCGTGGAGAACGATGCCTGCGGGATCGACGCCCTCCAGGTCGTTACCGGATGTACGGCGGGAAAGGGAAACCTCATTTTCCGGGACTATGGGAAACATGTCTATACCCTTATCAACCGGCGGAACGGAAAGGCGGTCAGGGTAACTACCAGGCCTTCATTCTCTACGGCATCTATCGACCCTGCATTTGGGGATCTCAGGGCAAAGGCAATGTCAGGGAAGGCGACCCCTGAAGAAGTCCAGCAATTCGAAAAACACCGTGATGCCGTCTGTCATGCAATTCTAACGGTACCATACCACGACATATTTTCCGCCAGGCGCGTGGATATGCAGGCCCCACCCCCTGCTAACATTTACAAGTCCATTCCCTGCGACTGTTGTGGCGAGATGGTCTCTGAACACCGGGCCGTAATTATCAAGGGAAAAACGCTTTGTATCCCGTGCTCGGAGAAAAAAGAGTATTACTTTCTTCTTTTTAACTGGGACTGATCCCAGAACAAGACCCCTGTCTTCAATCTCCTCGCAACATGATTATCGCGCCAAAGGCTCTCGCTGATTAGTACAGCACATAATTCAAGCAGGAAGTTATCATGCCAGAAATATCGAGATAAATGATAAAATCGAACCGGGTCAGAACTCAAGCAGGTCCATGGCGATGGCGGGATCCTCGCATATACCCGGGCGGGCCTTCAGTAACCTCATCACTTTTCTTAGCCGTGCCTTCAGTCGGCTGTTCTCAGCTTCGAGCCGCTTCATCCGCTGGTACATCGGCTCCCTGCCTCCCGCACCGCAGAGGCTTGCAACATATTGCTTGAGGAGGCGGTCGGCGGTGTTGTGCCGGCGCGGGATCCACTGGATCTCGATATTCAGCTCCTTTCCTCGGATCAGGTCCTGGATCTCGACCGATTTTTTTACAAATGCCGGTGACTTTGACCGGCCTTCCCCTGTCAGGTGCCAGACGACCGTCTGGCTGTCCGTGCGTATACGGGCATGCGACCGTTGCGGCAGGTTTTCAAGCGCGAGGATGACTGCATTGAACTCCGCTTCGTTATTCGAGATCCCCTTCTCGTACATAAAATAGACCTCATCCTCAGGGAACAGTGCCACGCTGTGACCATCCCCGCTGCCATCGACGGTAACATCAAGGCGCCCATGCAGCGTGGTTTCCTCCGGTGCCGGCACTCCCTGGGACCTGCGTTTCAGGGGAAAACAGGGGTGAACAAGGGTGGTTCCGTCCGAAAAAAGAGAGAGTATGGGGGGAGAAGGGTTCCCATCAGGGAATTGGACCATTGGGACATGTTCCCGTCGCAGCAGGTTATTACCTCCCCGAGACCTTGATAGATGGATATATTCACCATATATTTAATTATTTTCTAAATGTGCCAGCGTAATAGTTTTTATTTTCAATAACGGTGATTGAATATTGGCCTGTTCAGAAATTAACCGGAAAGATCGAGTGATTCTGAATTATCTTCACATATCCACGTGTTAATAAAAAGGAAGTGATTATTTCTCAATTCTGTTGTGGGACTCCTGGATATTCAATATGAACGTATTCAACGCACGATCTTCGTAATCGGGATCTCAAGGATATCTTCTGCGCCTGATGCCTTTAGTTTTGGAATGAGGGTATTAACGAGGTTTTTGTGGACAACCGTTTCAATACTGAAGAAGTCAATCCCGTGAAGCCTGGAAACCGTAGGTTTCTTCAGTGCCGGGAGGGTTGACACCACCGTTTCGAGCATTGCTGCAGGCACGTTCATCGTCAGGAGTACCTTGTTGCGGGCCTCTATCACACCCATCAGGAGCGTCACGATCTCTTCCATCTCCCTCCGCTTTACCGGGTCGTTGAAGGCCTCCCTGTTCGCGATGATGACCGTGTACGACTCCATGATCTGGCCGATAATCTTGAGCCCGTTCTTACGCAGCGTCGTGCCGGTTTCGGTCAGGTCAACTACCACGTCCATCAGGTCAGGGACTTTTGCCTCGCTCGCTCCATAAGATGGAAACAGGCGCACAGGGATACCCAGGCGACCAAAAAATTCCCGTGTCATCTCGGGGTACTCGGTCGTAACCCTGCTGTCAGGGCGTATCTCGTTTACAGTGGATATGGGCTCATCCCGGTGAACAGCGACCACGATCTTCACGTTTCCCTGCCCGGTCTTGCTGTAATTGAGTTTTGCAATTTCCTCAACTTTTGCGCCTGATTCATGGACCCAGTCGAGGCCTGAAATCCCCATGTCAAAATATCCCATCTCGATGTAGGTCGGGATCTCCTGTGGCCTGAGGATCTTGACCTTTGCTATCCGCTCGTCATTGATCTGCGGGTTATAATCGCGGTCAGTCCTCCTGACTTCGAGATCAGCCTCCTTAAAGAGCTGGAGGGTCTGTTCCTCAAGGCTCCCTTTAGGGAGTGCAATATTGATCATAGGAAATAGAAATAGCAGGGAATGGATTAAACCCTGACGGTTCAGTTGAGCAGGTGGACAAGGAGACCGGAGAGAAGCTTAGGTTCAAACCAGGTCGATTTCGGGGGCATGATGCACCCTGCGTCGGCAATGGCAAGCACGGTATCCACGTTGACCGGCTGCATGGAAAAGGCCGCCATAAACTCCCCGCGGTCGACCAGGTCTTCGAGGTTACCAACCGGCCTCGCACCGCCGAGGTACTGGAGCCGCATATCCCCTCGTGGGTCGGTGATCCCGAGCAGTTTTTCAAGTACCAGTTTCTGGAGGACTGACACGTCCAGGGACTCGATCGGACCTGCCCCCTCTTCGTAGGGTAATGAGCATTCGTACCAGATACCGTTCAGGTACATGTGGAAGACATGGTGCGGGGTGAAATAGAGGTCCCTTGTCAGGATCTGGTATGCGGAAGGGTCAACCCCTGAAATCGAGGTCACTTCAAAAGTCTGGCTGATCTTACCCAGCAGAGTCTCGGGGGGGACCTTTTTCTGTTGCGTGACGAGCCGGCTGTAACCGTGGATGGTAACCTTCCGGTGCGAGAACAGAACACCGATGAAATGCCCTGCCTCTTCCGAGGTGTCACCGTTCGCCCGTCGTTTTTCCGCAACGTTCACCGCGGATTTCGCACGGTGATGGCCGTCGGCAATATATGCATCGATCCCATCGAACAGTTCCCGGATGCGGTTATAGGCCGCTTCATCGGTAACCCGGAAGATCTCGTGCAACGCTCCCTGTTCACTCCGAACCGATGTAACGGGTTTCTGCCCGTTTGTGACCAGCGATTCAATAAAGGGATAAATTTCACCGGGGTCATTGTACAGGAGGACAACCGGGCCCGTGTGGGCATTGACCGTATCGATATGCCTCGTCCTGTCCTCCTCCTTGTCATAGCGTGTTAACTCGTGGCGCTTGATCATGTTCGACAGGTAATCATCCACATCGAGGCAGCAGGCCAGGCCAAGGTAACAGGAGTTCCCGTAGGTCACCCGGTAAAGGTAGAGGGCCGGACTTTCGTCCTGCACCATCTGCCCTTCCCGGATCATACCCTGGAAGTTCTCCCTAGCCAGGTCGTACACCGGTGGGTCATAGGGGGAACCCTTTGGTAGCAGTGCATCAGAACGGCTGACACGGAGGAAGCTCTCGTTATTTTTTCTGATACACTCTCGCGCCTCTTCTGCACTCACGACATCATAGGGTACGGCGGCTATCCCCTGTGCATGTGATGGTGCAGGACGCACCGCGGAAAAACGAAAGATCCTTACCATGGAAACCGGCACTCGCGTTCTCATATCAGTGCGCCCTGATTCTATATGATAGATATTATAGCAATGACATACGGTGATCGGGAGCAATGGCACAAGACCCGGTCCAGATCAGGAGGGCACGCATCACCGATGTCGACGCAATCGCTGCAATAGAGGCGGAATCGTTCCCAGACCCCTGGGGTGGTGATATTTTTTCGGAATCTGTCGCATGTTTTCCCACCACATTTTTTGTCGCATCTTCCGGTGACCTCCTGGCTGGGTTTGTAGTCGGCGGGCTCGAGGATACCGGTGATGAGGTATACGGTCATATCTGTAACATCGCGGTATCGAAAGCGTTCCGGAATGCAGGTCTCGGTAAACTGCTGGTGAGGCGTATCGAGCACCAGTTTGCGCTCGAATCCGCATCAGGAGTCCAGCTTGAAGTCCGCGTATCAAATAAAAAAGCCCAGCGGTTCTACAAGAAGCTCGGCTACCAGGACGTGTTCCGGATCGTGCAGTATTACGCGAACGGTGAGGACGCACTTGTCATGATGAAATGGTTCAGGTTTTAAATTGGGTTATTTTTTAAGGGCATCTGAAAGTCGCTTGTTCACGATGTCCCAGTTCACGATATTCCAGAAGTTTTCGACATACTTTGCACGGTCATTTTTATAATCCACGTAATATGCATGTTCCCACACATCGAGCACCATGATGATCCTGAAGGGATAGGTATTGACCCCGTGCTTTTCCACCTGCATGATCAGGGGACGCATCGTTTTCAGGCAGATGGTGAGTGCTGCCCAGCCTGATCCTTCTGTACTGTTCGCAGCCTGGGTAAACTCCTTCCTGAACCGCTCGAATGATCCGAACTCTGCCGCAATCATTTCCCCTGCTTTTCCTTGTGGGGTCCCGCCCCCTCCCTTCCCGGCGGGCGCCATGTTCTCCCAGAACATCGTGTGCATCCGGTTCCCACCGAGGTGGAACGCGAGTTCCTTTAATGTCGCCTTCATATCGAGGTCACTATTCCCCTTTCGTGCGGCGTCCAGCTTTTCAAGGACCGCGTTCGCCCCGTTGACATATGCCTGGTGGTGCTTACTGTGGTGCAGCCGGAGTTGCTCTTCAGATATAGCAGGTGCAAGCGCCGTATAGTCATAGGGCAGTGCAGGAAGGGAATACAGTTTGGGTTCGGTCATAAGACTCACACTCCTTATATAGTGAGGG
>JBAXTR010000101.1:0-7173 GCA_037130095.1 Methanomicrobiales archaeon | reverse complement strand
GTGTTCATGTATGATTCCCGCAGGAGGGAATTTGAATGCCAGAATACTACCGGAAATTCCATCCATGAATCATTTTCCACCAAATTCCATACGATAAGGATCGATAACGAAGATTTCGCACCACTGATGTTTCACCGCAGGGCGCTTTATTTTGAAGGGTCAGGCATGCTCCATGACCTGGCAGACACCGGGTTGAAATCTGCAGCTGCCGTGCCTGTCAGGACCGATTCAAAGGTTGTCGGCATCATTTTTGTCGGGAGACTGCAACATGACACCTTTGATGAAACGGATAAGGCAATTCTTGAAGCGCTCGGAGAAAAGGTCGGAAGGGTGATTGAAGAGGCCACACTCCATGCGGAACTTAAACGGCTCCATGAAGAGGCTAACCTGTACCTCGATATCCTTGTCCATGATATCAATGACGCAAACACCCGCTCGTTCGGGTATATTGATATCCTCACTGAAATGCTCAATGGGAAACTGAAAGAGTATGCAATTACAACCCGGAAAGGGATAGAAGAGAGTATCGAGATAATCCGGAAAGTAACTCTGATCCGCCGGATCAGGGAAAAAACGACTGAACTTGCCCCTGTTGACCTGGATGCGATCATAAGGACAGAAATGCTTCGGAACCGGAATGTTGCCCTCTTTTATGAAAAAACCGGCATTCTGGTCATGGCTGATGATCTCCTATCGGAAATATTTGCCAACCTTCTCGGCAATTCGGTGACATTCGGGGGACCGTTTGTCACGATCTGGGTCCAGGCAAAACAATCCGGTGAAATGGTAACCGTAACCGTTTCCGATAATGGTCCGGGGATCCCGGACATGGTAAAGCCGAAATTATTTATCAACTCACCAAAAGGCTCGTCGCGAGGAAATACTAAGGGGCTTGGCCTGTATATTGTAAAGATGCTCCTGGATCGGTACGGCGGAAAGATCAAAGTCAGCGACCGCGTAGCAAACGACCCATCACAAGGTGTGGCAATGACATTTAACTTAAAAGCGGTGCAGGCAGACAACCCCCAGTGACCGGACACCTTTTTATTGACTTTTTCGCGCCCTCTGCATATGACCCAAGTGTTCAGCCCTACCTGATGCCCTTTCAGTGCCTGCATTTCCTCAACGTGAAAGGACAGGAACAGATATGAGAGAAGAATTTCTAATAATGGCATGAATAACGATGAGTTCACTCAAATCCGTGATCCTTGCAGGCGGTGTCGGAACAAGACTGTGGCCCCTTTCGCGGACGTACCAGCCCAAACAATTCCTCAAAATTGACGGGTATTCCCTGTTCCAGGAGACGTTTCTCCGTGCTCTC
This sequence comes from Methanomicrobiales archaeon, assembly GCA_037130095.1. Classification (GTDB taxonomy): domain Archaea; phylum Halobacteriota; class Methanomicrobia; order Methanomicrobiales; family Methanospirillaceae; genus CAIKOD01. Next base: position 5,852 of record JBAXTR010000101.1, on the reverse strand, counting down.
CGCCTGTGTAAACCCGCAGATATAATTATCGTTACCAATGAGGTCCACCAGTACCTCGTCAGGAACCAGATCGAAGAACTTGGTTATGTCTTTCCGGAATTACAGGTCCTTAAAGAACCGGTGGGTAAGAATACCCTTCCTGCAATCACCTGGGCAATGTCCGAGATCCAAAAAAGGTTTGGTGAGTCAGATGTTATCATATTTCCAAGCGATCACAAGCTCGGGGATTCCGCAATCGATGAGATTACAGGTGCCGTAGGAATTGCAAGTGACTACCTTGTCCTTTTTGGCATTCCGCCGACCCACCCGAATACCGGGTACGGGTACATCGCACCAGGGGCCACGCTTTCCACAGGTTACAGGGTGTTGGAATTTAAAGAAAAACCAGACCTTCCTACTGCTGAACAGTACATGACCTCCGGGTATCTCTGGAACAGCGGTATGTTCCTTTTCTCGACGAAAATATTTTTCCAGGAGCTTGCGAAGTACCAGCCTGAATTCCGGCATTCTTTTGAAAATAATGACCCGGATTACCAGGAGCTCCCCTCTATTTCCATTGATTACGGTCTTCTTGAAAAATCAGCACAGGTGGCCGTGGTACCTCTCCAAGCACCATGGACCGATTTAGGGACATTCCAGGCGTGGTACGAGTACCGCGATCATGATTCTGCCGGGAATAGCGGTGAGGCCGAATACCTCGATGCAACGGGTAATTTTGTCTCTGCACCGGGAAGAAAAGTCGCACTCATCGGTGTAAAAGACCTCGTGGTCGTTGATACGGGTGATGCCCTCCTCGTGGCAGATACCGTTCAGAGTGGGCGGGTCAACGAGTTGGTCAGGCGTTTCAAGGAAAAAGGTGACCCGGTTGTTGATTATCCCCTGCAGGTGCAACGGCCCTGGGGTTCGTATATCGATCTTGAACGGTCACAATTTTTCCGGATCAAACGGCTCACGGTCAAGCCCGGCGAACAGTTGTCCCTCCAGAAACACCTTCACCGGAGTGAGCACTGGATTGTGGTGAGCGGAATGGCGGATGTCCAGCTTGACGGGAAAAAGCACCAGTTCAGACGCGGTGAAAGTACGTATGTCCCTGAGGGTGTGAAACACCGGTTGGGAAACTCCGGAAAGATCCCTCTTGAGGTGATCGAAGTCCAGATCGGCGAGTACCTCGAGGAAGACGATATCATCCGGTTCAATGACCGGTACCTGCGATCATGATATTATTCCCTGTGTGCAGGGTCTGAAAAAAATGCGATCTGGTCCCTGATAATATCCTCGACACTGCATGATACATTAAACCCTATTTTCTGAATTTTCCGGGTATCCGCAAGCAGGATAGGGACCTCTGCCGGCCGGAATTTCGCCGGGTCGAAAACAACCGGGATTATACCTTTCGATGTTCGGACTGTAATCCCTTCGTCTTCAAGCAGGTATTCAGCCTCCCCAGAAAGGAGCATCCTGTCAAGTTTTGTCTTCTGGAACGGGATTCCAAACATCGGTGTGGTGTCTGGTTCAGTCGGGTTTTTAACCACTTTTCCGCCGTTCGATGCTTCTATCTGCTGCACGGGAAATCCTGCTGCCTCGAGGCTCATGAGAAGGTATGACAGGACCGAGGTAGTCCGCATGGTTCCGAGGTTGTAAACATCACCGTACACTCCCTGTGAGGCAAGGATGCTGTAACCACGGACCACGTCATCGATATGTGACCAGTCACGGAACGCGTTGACATTACCTATTGAGAGTGAACCTGTTTCACCCGCCACCAGTTGTGCAACCTGCCGCGCGATCACTGTCGTGACGAACATGGCCCCGCGGCCTGCACCTTCGTGGTTAAATGTTCGTGAAACCACGGTTTTAACCCCATAGCTGTGAAAATAGTTCCTGGTCAGGTAGTCCCCGAAGACTTTGCTTACCGCGTAGGGGGACATCGGCCTGAGCGGGTTTGTTTCTAAGATTGGGACTTCCGGGATATCGGGCTCAGGGAAAATAATACCATACTGTTTTTTGAGGTGCTCATACTGGAGAGGTGAACTTACGACCAGCCCATATTCGTCCGAAGAGCCGGCAAATACCACGACCGGGTCTTGTTTCCCGCCCCTGACTGCTTCAAGAAGGTTGTTCGTACCGATACAGTTAGTCTGCATCGTGCCTATCGGATCGGAAAATGATTTCGCGACAGAGGACTGGGCCGCAAGGTGAAAGACCACGTCCGGTTCCGCTGCCTCAACCGCGTTTTTCAGGCTCCCGGGATTGTCAAGGTCTCCGATGACCGGGACCATTCCCGGTGCTCCCCGTGCAACTGCCTTCTCCTTATGCGGGTCACTTATGATTGGTTGCCTGACCAGGCCATGGACAGCGGCACCCTGGTCGAGGAGGTAGCGGGCAAGGTAGGGACCTGCAAACCCTCCTGCACCGGTAATCAGTACCCGCCGATCTTTCCATTCAGTCGTCATGGTCATGCAACTCCAAAGAGATACTATTAGGTTACCCCGCCCGGTGATTATTGCTTTGTTGCTGATGTGTATTTTAAGACGTCCCATCTCCCGGGAAGAAAGATCCGAGAGGGTAATGATACACGGAAGCGAATAGCTGTACGGGTTATTCGAGGTGTATTTCAGTTGCGGACGAGTCCCCCTGTAATGGTCGTTCATGGTCCCGATATCTTCGATCTCGGCCATGTCAGGTGGCTGACAGACCATGTGAGGCCCGAAAGAACAATTGTTTCTGGGATCATGGCCCGGACCGCTGCCGAGGAATCAGGTCTCCCCCTTGAATTTGCAGGGCAACCCCCTTCGTTTGTGCTCAAAGACCTGGATGGCCCTGTTTTCCTCGCAAATTGTGCCAAGACCCTGGAATCGGGGCACATTTTTGGCCGGATTATTGCCGGGAGACTTCTTCCGAAGGGACTTGTCCACCTTGAATGCAGCGACCGGACGATTTATGCATGGAATAATGCAGACCTCCAGCTTGCGGAATTGTTATTCCGACTGACCGGTTTTCCGGTTGAACCGTGTAATGCCCTACCTGACGCTGAAGAGTCGGACCAGCGGGAAATCCGTGGGTGTATTGCCGGGGAGCCGGTATTTGTGAACGGGCTGGTTATCGGTACTGCAACCGCTTCCACCGTTGTAATAAGGGCATGTGGTGGCAGGCTTGAGCCGGTATCCGGGTTGCACCCGAAACCCCATGGATTTGAGAAACTTGCCCGTCTCGGACCGGTGTTTCCAGCCAGGGCGTGGTGTAAGAGCGGGGCGGTAAGGCGGCAGAATCCCTATGCCAGGGATGGGATAACAAGTGGAATATCGAAAGGCTATGTGATCCTTGTCGACCATTGTGGCCATGGTCTCTACCAGGAACTGGATGGGGATGTCACGGGAGTGCTCGCCATAGGTGACGATACCACATCGGTATGCGGACATATCTGTGCGCACAGGGGAGTCCCGGTGCTTGGTATTGTCGATGGTGATGCAGACGGGGTGATAACGCCACGATTTGCACCTGGTTCAGTTGTGGTCCTCGTTACATTCGGCAGTGATGATGACCTTGGTCGTGAAATTGCCGGCAATATTCCCATGGGACCTGTTCAATGGGACATATGGGTGGATGCCCAGCTTTCTGCCATTGGAAAAAGGGGAACCGTGATTTACCCGGGGGAATACCCACCGTGATGTGTGCGACCTGCAAGGGAAAAGGAATGTGTGGTCTCCCCCACTGCCCGGTAATGAAACGGTTTCATGCCCAGTCCAGGACTACCCCATTGACCGAATTCATGGGGTTGTCCCCGTCATTGTTTATCGGCTCCTACGGGTACCCGAGGGTGACCGGTGGCCCCCTGCTGATTGATGATGCGGACAACCCGCCGTCCTGGGTTGCATCAGGGCTCGGGATCGATGATATTGTGGATATCAGGGCCCGTACCATCCGGGGGACTTCCATGGTCACCCCGTACCTCCCGGCTCTCCAGGAACTGGCAATTTCAAGTGTTCCGCTTGATGTCGAAGTCCGGTTCACCCGCCCGGTCTCCTTCGACCTGACATTTGACGGCACGGTAGCACCCGTTGGCCTTTCCGGAAGTCTCGAGAAGATGAAGGTCATTGATAACCCGAAAGTTGATCCCTGTGTTGACCGGGTATCATCGGATACTGACCTGGGCGCAATGGGTGCCTGCTCTGAGCTGCACCACTCCGGGATTGACGTATACCAGATCAGCCACCTGATGTCCGGAGGGCTCATTGGCCGGCGGAGGAAGGTAGTGCCGACACGTTGGTCGATCACGGCAGTTGATGATTCGGTCTCGACTGCCCTGAAACAAAAGATTGCCCGATACACACCTATTGATCATATCCATGTATTCTCGCATGAGCTCTATGCCAACCGCATTGTCGTTATGTTAATGCCGGGTGACTGGCGTTACGAGATGATTGAACGCTGGGAAGCCCAGAGTCTCTGGTCAGGGGAATCGGACAGTATCACCGTTGACCGGGAGGGGATGAAGAAGAAGGGATATTCCCCGATAAGTGGTGCCTATTATTCAGCAAGGCTCGCAGTTGCTGAATACCTTGAGACAACAAGGCAGTGTGCACGAGTGATTGTTATCAGGAATGTATCCGCTGATTACTGGGCACCGCTTGGGACATGGGTGATCAGGGAAGCAGCGAGGGGTGCGATGAAACAACCGGGTATTGCCTGTGAAACCGTTGATGATGCTGTAAAAATAGTGGGTATGGTATCCGGATTTCCTGGCTGGGACGGTTATAGCACGCTCCTTCCTGAAATGCTGACACAGAAAACATTGTTTGATTTCAGACCCTGAAAAAAAGAGGGTTATCCATTTAGACAGGGCCGACCCTTCGGTGAAATGCCCTAACTCTTTGACTGCCGCTGGTACCGTTCCCTGATACTACTGAGTGTCTCTATCTCCGTGGTGTCCTTGTCATCCCTGATCCGTACGAACCGTGGAAAACGGAGTGCAAACCCTGCCGGGTAGTTCGGGCTTACCTGGAGTTCCGAGTACCCGACCTCAAAGACAAGTCCAGGCTCAAAACGTACCTCTTTCCCTGACTGGGAGATGATCCGGTCGTGCAGCAGGTCATATGCTTCTGCGAGCTGCTCGTCTGAAAACCCAGTTGCAACTTTCGATAGGGTAATAAGCTCTCCCTCATTCTGGCAGGCAAGGAGGAAGGTACCAAAGTAATGGGCCCTTTTTCCCTCTCCCCATTCTGCGCCGAAAACTGCGAGGTCAAGGGTATCTACTTCAGGTTTGACCTTCAGCCAGTTCTTTCCCCTCATCCCCGGGGTATATGGTGATCCTGCGATTTTGATCATGATCCCTTCGTGTCCTGCATCAAGAGCTGCATGGTAAAAATCCTCTACAGCTGCCGGGTCATCGCTCACCAGCTGCGGTGCGACGTGCATCGTTACAGCCGATTCAAGATGCTTCCGTCGTTCAGATAACGGGAGGTCTATCAGGGTCTCGCCATCGAGGTACAGGATATCAAAGATGTTCGGGACGAGCATCACTTCTTCCTGCATTTCAGAAATCCCGTGTTTCCTGCGGAAACGGCGGAGGACTGCCTGGAACGGGAGCGGTTTTCCATCTTTTATTGCAATTACCTCCCCGTCGAGGATAATATCATGAGTGGTTGATTCATTGAGGATGGCGAGCACGTCCGGGAGTGCATTTGTCACGTCCTCAAGTTTCCGGGAGTATAACCTCGAAAGCCCGCCCTGCCGGTGAAACTGGAACCTGCTGCCGTCATATTTGTATTCGGCAGCTATCGTTCCATTTTCCTCAATGGCTGATACGATTGACCCCTGCTGGGCGAGCATCATCTTCACCGGGTGGAACGGGG
>JBAXTR010000100.1:0-7212 GCA_037130095.1 Methanomicrobiales archaeon | reverse complement strand
CTACCCGCTCCGGTTCTCGCTCTTTTTCACGGTCCAGACAAAAACCGGGCCGGTAACAATACCATTCGGGGACGTCCTGATAGATAACGTAAATGTGGCAACTACGACGGTATCGGGAATTAAAATGGGAATAAAAGCACCCGTTTCGCCGGGCACCCTCACGGGTATTTCAACCGGGCCAGCACCGGGTCAGCATACAGCAACAATTCCTGGCTCAGTCATGAACCGGACGACAATTGGCCCGTATACTGGTGGTTTGAAACCATCATCCGCAGGCGGATACACTCCCGGGATTCTTAACGGCCATGCAGCCACGACCGTCTTCAGGAATTTCAGCCCCTTATCAGGCATTCTGTGGATAGGCCTGCTTCCGGTAGAATAATCACTCTTTTTTCCTAAAAATCCGGATTCAGCATATCCCCGGAACAAATCCGCTTTCATGAGACCTGCCTGGTGGAGACAGGAAAACCGTTGTATCTTTAACCTCCACCATTGGCAGGATACCATAGAAGTTTTCTCCGTACCTGGGAAAAAATTGAAAAGTATAACCTTCAAAAGCCCGAATATACCTTAATAATACTATACTACGTTGCGGGACACTATGAACGAACAAAAGGCCGGGGACCAGGTGGTAAAGCCATTTTTGAAATGGGCCGGGGGAAAAACCCAGTTACTCGACGCATTCGAACGCAGGTTCCCCCCGGAATTACAAGACCGGCGCCTGTCCAATTTTGTGGAGCCTTTTATTGGTGGGGGTGCTGTTTTTTTTGCAATAAATAAAAAATACGGGTTTGAGACGGCATATATCTGCGACAGCAACGAGGAGCTTGTCCTTGCGTACTGTGTTGTGAAAACAAAGGTCGATGCATTGATTGACGTACTTAGTGCACTCGAAATTACATTTTTTGAGACCCCGCAAGAAGACCGCCCATCACTGTATTACAAGGTCAGGGAGGGTTACAATAACAAGAAAGGAACAACTGATTTCCTGCATTACCGCTCATCATGGGTGCAACGAGCGGCCGAACTGATATTCCTTAACCATACCTGCTTTAACGGGCTGTTCCGGGTGAACTCACATGGATGGTTTAATGTCCCGTTCGGCAGCTATAAAAAACCCCGGATACTTGATGAACACACCCTGTCAGTTGCTTCCGAATCGTTACAGAATACTGAAATTTCGACAGGGGATTTTACCACCTGTGAGGAATTTGTTGACCTTAATACCTTTGTTTATCTCGATCCACCATACCGCCCGCTTAACCGGACCTCGAAATTCACCGGTTACTCAAAAGACGGGTTCAACGACCAGGACCAGGTCCGGCTGGCAGAGTTTTTCAAAGCAATCGATCAACGGGGTGCAAAAGTAATGCTTTCCAACTCAGACCCAAAAAATGAAGACCCTGATGATTCATTTTTTGATTCACTCTACACGGGATACAACCTTGACCGTGTCCCCGCAAAAAGGGCGATTAATAGTAAGGGTGCTCGAAGAGGGGCAATATCTGAATTAATCATAACAAATTACTCCACAAACCATTCTTCTTCTCCATGATTTCACACCTGGTTAAGCCCGGGTACCGCTCCCACGTTGGGGGAAGATATACAGGTAAATAACCTAGGAGTTGGAATTCACATTCGTCTGGCTTCGCCAACGGACAGGTTATCTGAAAAATGTAATGAATCCAAGTACCAGCACGACCAAAAAAATGAACAGAATACTCGCAACCCTGATTTTACTCGGAGTCGCTGGTTCATCCGCTTCGTCAGGTAACCCGATGATATCTTCGATATCTTTTATCTGGTGAGTGTTTTCTGTTCCCTCCACCGCATCGACAGGTCTTGCGACGGGCTGTATTTTCACGGCACCTGCTGAATTCTCCCGTGATGCCATTTCCGGGTTATTACGTGCCGGCTGCATACCCTGCTCTGCCTGTTTCCCCTGCAGCAGCCTTCTCCTCGTCAGCTCGATATTCTCCTCGATGATCATTAACTGCTGCTTGTAATGCCTGGCCTCGTCAAGCCTCGCGAGTTTTATCTGTTCAAGGCCGACCCTGGTCATCTCGATATTTTTCTCGACCTGTTTTATTTTCCTTGCCTCCTCGATCCTGTTCTTTTTTATCAGGTCAAGGCCCTGCATTGTCAAAGAAATATTATCTTCCATCTGTTTGATCTGCAGGTTGCACTGCTTTGCCTCTTCAACCCTGCCAAGCCTTACCTGGTCAAGGCCGTGTTTAATCAGTTCAATATTCTGTTCAAGGTCCCCAAGCTGAAGGTCCCCTTCGAGGTTCGACTCAGAAAAATCCGGTAACGGCTGGGCTGTTTCAAATTTCACCACCCCGTTATTTACATTCACACCCTTGATTTTCACGGTGCAATGGCTTTCTCTGCCTGGTTCCTTCGTTGCCTCACCCGGAACCACCTTATCCCTGGCTCCCGAATGTTCCTTAAGCCTCTGTATTTCCTTCTGGCATCTCCTTGCTTCGTCAATCCTGCCAAGTTTTACCAGGGCCATGCCTTTGTTATTCCAGATATCTGTATTTTCCGGGTCTGCTTCGAGGCCTTTATCATAAAACAGGAGTGCCTCCTTGTAATTCCCCTGCTTATAATTAATATTCCCCTGGAGTTTCCAGGTGTTTGCTTCATTATGTACAGCTTCGGATGTCCCCGTCATCCTGTACTTGCCCCCTGATCCTGATCTACTATAGGCAACGTTAGTCGCTGGTAACGAATATACCTAACTCTTTTTAGTATCATTCGACATGATTATTCCCGGGTCCTGGAAGGAAAACCGGGCCTGTATTTGAAATTGCCAGGTGGTGTAACCCTCTCATGCAATGAGATTAATAATCCGCAGGGGAACGGGGAGCGTTCCGGTATACAATCAGGCAACCAATTTTATTAACTATTAACGTCTATTTTCTTCACTTAAGAGTTGTGATACACCGTAGCAGAAGGCAAAATAAAATGGAGTTGAGGTACTGACCGAAAAGAAGTCAAATGAAACACCGGGTGAGGAGATTGTCAGGGTCCGTCTCCCGCAGAAGAGGAACCGGGAGATGTTTGCAATGGCGGAACTGATGATGGGTGCGAACCATATCCGGGTGAAGTGCTTCGACGGGGTTTCCCGTCTCGGTAGGATCAAAGGGAAAATTAAAAAGAAAGTCTGGATCCGTGAAGGGGATGTCCTGGTTGTTGTCCCGTGGAGTTTCCAGGACGATAAATGCGATATTATTTACCGGTACACCGGGCCGCAGGTGGAATGGCTCCGGCGGAATAATTACCTGTAATTTTTTAAAAAATGACCTTTCTGGTCCCCGATTACATCATCGAAATCCTGTGTTCTTCGTGTGACGAATAATTATATATATTTATATAATCAACTACTCCGAAATGTCTCCTACCTTACTGAAAAAAGGACATTCCCCTAATTTGGAAACTATCAAAATGGTAGAAGTTTTTATCGAGGAGAATAGTGGGGAATTCCACAAAACAGACATCTGGAAAAATCTTCCCAAAAAAGTTGAATATCCAACATTTTGTAAAATTATTGATTACCTTCTGGAATCGGTAAAAATAGCAATTGATAAAAATGGAAATATCAGCTGGATTCACAACCCAGACCTTGTGCGTCGATATCTTGGACGTGAAGACCTCAAGGTACGATGAAAGTTACAATTTATTTTGCGAGTGAAGAAATCAAACAACAATATACAATACTGGAAAATGGCTCTTCTGAGGAAAAGGTTCTCTTTTCATTGTTGAATAAATCAATTGATTCACTTTTTGCGAATGTGTTTTGTGGTATACAGATTCCAAAAAAGCAGATCCCGAAAAAATATCTCAAGACCTATAAGATTACCAATCTTTGGAAGCTTAATATTTCATCTTCGTATAGACTAGTTTATTCGGTGGCGAGCGCAGATGATGGTACAATCGCCGTTGTTATTGAATGGTTTGACCATAAAGAATATGAGCGCCGGTTTAACTATTAAAATAATTTCTCGAGCAAAACAACCAACGCCATTCCTGCCCCCAAATCATATAAAAAAGGCCTATAACGTGGAAATTTTCTTAAGGGGCTAATAATCACGTAGTTTCATTAACGGGCGGGAATAAAGGCGATATTACCCCAAAACCCGGTTGTTGCCTAAATCGGGGTTGGGCAAAGGGTGGTGTTAAGAGGGATAATGTCTTATTTTGGCGATATAGGGGGTGGGATGGGGCTGATTTTGTAGAAGAGGGTTGTTGAAAGGTGGTGATAATAGCGGGCACCTATTATTGCGATCGGAGAGCTGATAAAAAAAAGTCTGGATCCGGTGCCGGGATGTCCTGTCTTCTCACCCGAAATGAGCCAACTACTCATCAAGTGCCTGTTGAAACTGTTCTTTTAACAAGGGGAGGTCATGTTCAACGACCCTCCAAACTGCATCCTTGTCGATCCCGAAATAGTGATGAATAAGGATATTTCTCATTCCAATAATCTCTGACCAGGGGATTTTTTCATAACTTTTTCTGAAATCCGGGGAAATCCCTCGTGCAGCCTCACCGATTATTTCCAGGTGATGGATCACCCATACCTGCACCATTTCGTCCTCAAAAAATGTGTCTTTTCCTCTAACTGCGACACGTTCGATCCGGTTGATTGCTTCAAGAATATCCTCAATTCGCCCGGAGTCGTCTCTCATAGTGGTAGTGCTTCCCCAATGACTCTGGTTCGTATTCGCTCACGAAGGCCTGCTTCCGTTATGACATCGACATGATATCCAAGTAACTGTTGCAGGTCCATTGCAAGACCTCCTGCATCCAGAAGGCTCCGTCCCGGCTCAAGATCAACAAGGAGGTCAATATCACTGTCAGGGCGAAAATCTCTCCGACGAACTGAACCAAAAAGACGGACGTTTTTCGCACCCCTGTGTCGTGCTATTGCAAGGATCTCTTCCCGTTTATGCATAACGAGTGTATAGAGATCGATGCCAGGTGTGGTCATATCATACCTACATTGAGGGGCAACATGAATAAATTTTGGTCTTCCTATGAAGAACAATGCTTCCTATAGCATTTTTCCGCCCGGTTTTCACTCAATACTACGTAGGCGACTAAGCGAGGCCAAGGCAAACCAACTCCATTCCTGCCCGGGAATCTGGTAAAAAAGGCCTAAAAAGTGGTAATTTCCATAAGGGGCAAAAATCAAGTAGTTCCATTAACGGGCGGGAATGGTGGCGATATTACCTATGAACCGCATCCAGACCGATGACATCAAGGGTCTCAAATGCTTCCACCCTTGACAGCAGTATATCATCAAACCCGGAGGATCATGATCAGAGTGTGTTTTATTAATCATCAACTTATATTGAACATATCATGGAATCTGACACGCTAAAGAGGGTTGAGGCGAAGCTGGATCTGGTCCTCGATCTCTTACAGGATAAGAACCTGACCAACGAAGAGATAACTCTAATCAGAGAGACTGATGAGTGTGTCAGGGACCGGAAGTCCGGGGAATTTACAAAATTATGATGTATGATCCGTTCACTCTCAAGAGTTGGCAGTGATACCTACTTAAGAGTTAACCTAATAAATACCTTTTTTACCTTTTCCTTATTATATTACTATTATCCCCAAAACTATGATAAAAATACAAATAAAGGGTATCAAGGGTAATAATTACCTCTATCTTAGTGAAAACTGCAAAGTTAACTCAAAATCTTTACCTGTCTTATTATACGTCGGTAGAATTGAAAAAATCGACATTAATTCATTTTTAGATAAACTGCATGAATTCACCGCTCTCAAGTTAAAGAAAATTCTGGATTACCGGTTCGCTCATTACCCTGCAACATTCCTTGATAAGGAAAACATTACCTCACTTGAGACACTCCGGTTTTACTACGCTGAATTCAGGGAGATTTACCCCGATGAGGGCATAAGATATGTCGATTCGGTTTTTGTCCGTTATGTTCAAGGTACTACAGCTATTGAAGGCAATACCATCTCACCGCAGGAGGTACAGGAACTCCTTGACCATGACATTTCTCCTGCGGGGAAAAAAGTAACGGAAGTTTACGAAATTTTAAATTTTGTCCGGCTCCGGGACTTTTTGCTAACCTATGCAGGAGAGATATCCGAAAAATTGATAAAAACGATGCATTCTCTCCTTATGGTGAACCTTATGCGTACCCCGGGAGATTACCGAAAGATCCAGGTGGGCATTGAGAAGGTCGATTATGAGCCCCCGCCGGCGATATTCGTACCGGACATGATGAAAGATCTGATCGCGTGGTACCGTAAGGAAGCAAAAAGCCGTCATCCGTTTGAGCTTGCTGTTGAACTTCATACGCGTTTCGAACTGATTCACCCATTTCCCGATGGGAATGGGAGAGTAGGTCGGGCACTGATGAACCTGGTCCTTGAAAAGGCCGGATACCCGGCGCTGTACCTTGGCCTGCCTCACCGTCTGCAGTATCTCAATGCTATCAAACCTGCGGATGATGGGAATCTTGAACCAATTATCGCCACGCTATATTCCATCTACATTGATCAGCATGAGGAAGTGGTCGGGCAAGTCAGGCAGAAAATGGGAGTGAGATCTCTGGAACGGGAGGCAGAATTGCTGATGAAGGAATTTGCGAGGTTGAAGAAGAAGTGGGGATGAGGATTGATGAAAAGGCTGATGAAAATGCAGGAAATAAATGACTGGGACTACAATTAATATTTACAAACCCCCCTCGTCCCCTCTTATGGAAACATATTCTAAGCTTCCGTCGCAACCGTTTTCACTTATACCTACTGAGTGATTAAACCCGGCTAAGGCAAACCAACGCCATTCCTGCCTTTGAATCATATAAAAAGGCCTACAAAGTGGAAATTTTCTTAAGGGGCTAATAATCACGTAGTTTCATTAACGGGCGGGAATAGTGGCGATATTACACCAAAACCCGGTTGTTGCCTAAAATGGGGTTGGCAAAGGGGTGAGAGATCCGGGATAATGGCTTATTTTAGCGATAAAGGGGGCGGAATGGGCGGGGATTTTGGAGGGGGTGATTGGTCACGTGTCATTCAGGTCTTGATCCGGGTGAAACACGGGGATATTGGCACTATTAAGATGAAAATCGCCCAGAATCCCTCCTGTCCGTAAGATATCCCAGGCCTTATCAGGTTATAGGTCAAGTTGAAAGCGGATTGCCTCGTGAATCTGATGCATCAATGCAA
>JBAXTR010000010.1:0-17716 GCA_037130095.1 Methanomicrobiales archaeon | reverse complement strand
TTATGCGAGTATTACTTATTGGAAACGCATCTATATTAATCATTTCGATAAGCCCGAATGGCGGTAATTCACCGGATTTCCAAGTAAACCGGTAGAGTGATATCACGCAATGATGTATCTTCCGGGTAGTTATGAAGACATTGCCGATGCATCGTGATGAAAAAAAAAGCGATGTAACTGTTGAATGCAGCACGGGATTATTGTCCGTATACCGCTACTGCGCATATTGTAAACACTGCCGGGGTGTCCGCATGGGGTCACGTGTATACCCTGCACCACAGGAGCAGGTGCTGAACAATATACGCCGGGGTGCTGCAGATGATGAAGGACTTATGAATGCCGCTCTCCAGTTCAACCTGCTCGTCCGGGACGGTGACGCGGTTGAATGTGATGATGATGCGGGAGCCGGGTACCAGAGCCGGTACCGGTGAATTTTTTTATTGTTACCCTTTTTTCAGGTCGCTTCTTTCGTTTCCGAAACTTTTGACGTGATCTCGCTCTTAAATTTATCAAACTGGAGTTCATCCATCTGTTCATGGAGGTGTCTCCCACTCCATGCCCTCCGATAAATCCAGTTCACAACTTTTTCGACCACGTCCACAACCTCTTCGGGGTCAGAGAGTGAGATTAATTCCCGGCCGATATGCGGGTGCCGCCCTCTGCGTCCCCCGACTGTTATCAGGTAACGGACCCCCCTGGATTTTAACAGATCAAACGGGCAGGAGCGGACGCACGTCCCACAACTGATGCATAGGTTTTCGTTGAGTATAGATATCCCGTTTTTAATGCTGATAGCTTCTTCACGGCAGTATTCAACACAACTTCCGCAACCGGTACAAAGCCCCGGGGTCCTGAGGGGGTCAACCCTGCCACTGATGCCGATTTCATTCAGCATCGGGCTTGTACAGCCATTCGGACACCCTGAGATCGAAATACGGACCTTTACCGGCATTTCTTTTCCGAAGAGGCGCTGGTCTATCATTTTTGCTATCATACCCGAATCAATATTTGCAAAAACACAGCGTTCGAGTCCGGGACAGGCAACAATATTGACTACTTCGTCCCGTTCTGATCCTATCGGTGTACCGATTTTTTCAAGGTCTGCAGCTAGTTTTGGGAGTATTTTCGGGTTAACATGGGGGATCTCTATTGTCTGCCGGGTAGTAAGGTGGATCATGTCCTTGCCATACTTCTTCATAATTTTACCGATTCCCCGGACCTGCTCCAGGGTAACAATACCAGCGGGAATTCTTGTCCTGACGGTGCATAAGTCAGCATCCCGCTCGGTTATCACCCCGCCTTTCATATGTATCTCGGAACCACGTTTCATTCTGGATCACTCTTACCCTTGAATCGTTCTTAAACTGTATGATAGTTCAGGTATTTTCCCGTGTTCAGATTAGCACAAACGCAATAATGACCATCGCCCTTGTGATCTCATTTGAGGCACCCACGATGTCACCGTTTATACCGCCGAACGTCCTCGAGGAGATTGCCAGGAGAACAAGTGGTACAATTACCATCAGTACAGCAGCTGCAGCCAGTTTCAGAGGTGCAACAGGGAATAACACCAGAGGGAGGCAGAGAATAGCGGCATACAGGATAAACCGTGGGTGGCTCTGCTCATGAAGGTACGCGTGGATCCCCTGCCGGAACGGCTTACCCGTCACCGTGAGGAGTGCCATCGAAAATTTGGCACACACCTCGGACAGGACCAGGACCCAGATAATCGGATATACCGCCTGCAGACCTGCCCATGTGATCAGGACGATGGTAACCGCGAGGGCGAATGCCCCCGTCCCGATCTGCCTGTCGGTAAGCGCCCCGATTCGCCTCTCTCTCCCGCCGTGGGCCATCAGGCCGTCACCAAGGTCGAGGAGCCCGTCGAAATGGTTGCATCCTGTAATCAGGAACAGGCCGGCGATGGCAATTGCCGCTGCAATTGCAGGGTCAACTATCCAGAAGGATACGACCGCTGCGAAACCACCCGTTACGTAACCCGCTAAGGGGTACAGCCATGTCCGTTTTGCAAAGCATTCAAATTCCTGCGGTTTGCCGAGGGGTAAGACCGTGCAGAATTGTAACAGGGCAATGATCGATTTCAGGAACATTCAAAACATTCTGTATAGAGGCGCGAGGTGCACCCGGCAATCAGCCCGGCTACGGCATCATCAAGGAATGGCCCGAGCGTCCCAAGAATACCTGGCTTTTTCTGGTCGTACCGGGTGAATTCGAACCGGGCATACGTACCGCCGATACACTCCGCGATAGCCATGCCAATAATCTCATCCGAGAGGAGAAAGACGGGGTCGTCTTTTATTTCTGAGTCCTTCCGTTTCCAGTAGAGTTCGTCCTCGAGAAGGATTGCACCAAGTAACAGGGAAGAGACATTCGGGTCGTTGAAGCTCTTCATTATCTTGGCATGTAACACGCCTCTCGCTTCTGCGGCCTCCATACCGTGCCCTACGTACAATTCCATCGCACTGTCAACGATTGCCCCGGTGGTCACACCCTTCTCCAGCAGGCGTTGCTCAATCTCAAACATTATCATAGTAGTTCTCCCGCCTGTAATTATAGAGTGCGATTGGCCGCCAGGCTGGAACCAACATTTTTTTAGATACTAAAAAATATTCTGCACCCGGGATACCTTGATGATTGAAAAACCCCTGATAATTAAGGTACAAACGGGGTCCCGATGGTTCCCAGGGTATGATTAGAATGGAATTTGTTTCCCCCCATGGTTTGAAAAGGGCAGATAAACCGCTTTTTATCGGGATCCTTGCCAACACCATGCTTTCAACAGTCCCGGGTGTTTCCGGTGCCGGGCCAACGGCTGAAAAAACCCTTCTTACTCCGGTGCTCGACGCTGAACTGATTACGAACGGGGCGATCACGAGTATGCCGGCCAGGCCGAACACACCCACCGGCTGCCCGACGCCGGCAACCATTACGAGGGCCATGATGGAACTCCTCGACATGGCCCCGCTGTTTGTTAATGCAGGGCTTGTGCATACCCCAACGGTACCCTGCCTGGACCTCTATGGCTCCCCTGGGGAGGACCCGCGGTACACAGATGCGGTTCCTGCGGCGAACGATATTTTTTTGAAAGGCGAGTCATTAGGGCGGCTTTTATCCCGATATTCAGATCTTCTTGTCCTTGGGGAATGTGTTCCCGGGGGAACAACAACTGCGCTCTGCGTACTACGGGCACTGGGTTACCCGGGCAGGGTGAGCAGCAGTTACGCAACAAACCCGGCTAGTATCAAGGAGGAGATCTGGCATGCCGTACATGAACGTGCGGGGATCTTCAAACCGGAATATCCCCTTGATATCGTCAGGATTACCGGTGACCCCATGATGGCAGCGGTGGCGGGGATCGCCAGTGGTTGTAATGGGCGGGTGCTCCTTGCAGGCGGGACCCAGATGCTCGCTGTTGCAGCACTATTAAAAGCACTGGGAAAAGATGTGCCTGGTATTGCAATGACCTGCTATGTAAGGAATGACCCGGATGCTGATATTATGGGCACAGCCCAGGCAATTGGTGCAAAGATCTACTCTGTTGACCCTGGATTTGGTGAAATCGGCCACCCGGGGCTTGCACGGTACTGTATAGGTGAAGTAAAGGAAGGCATGGGCGCAGGCGGAGCAATGTTCCTCGCGAACCTGCAGGGGTTCACTACCGAACATATCAGGCACCAGATCTTTTCGACCGTTAGCAGGTATCATTGAACAGGACTTATCATCCCCCACGTCCAAACTTGTCCCGCGAATGCTCCCTATCTTTGTAGTCAATAATTTTGGGCAGTTTAACCACCTGATCCAGCGGATGCTTCGTGATCTCGATATTGACTCGGTAATGATCAATAATACCATGCCACCGGATGAGGTGGGTAGTTCCTGCAGAGGGATTGTCCTTGGCGGTGGCCCGGCGATTGAGAGGGCGGGTAATTGCAGAGAATATCTCAAACTCGGCATTCCAGTCCTTGGCATCTGCCTGGGACTCCACGTGATCGCCACCACTTTTGGCGGGAACGTCACACCTGGAAGGTCAGGGGGCTATGGCGCGGTGGATATTGAGATTATTGAAAATAACGGGATCCTTGAAGGGTACCCGGAAAAAATCAGGGTCTGGGCATCCCACGCTGATGAAGTTGTCACGGTCCCTCCCGGGTTCACCCGGCTCGCGACATCGTCTGTCTGTAGTAACGAGGCCATAGCTCTCCCGGGAAAACACATGTATGGCCTCCAGTGGCATCCCGAAGTCAGCCACAGTGAGAACGGGCGGCTGGTCTATGAAAATTTCAACCGGATAACGCTCGGGCAGTCCGGGTAATCAGGCACACCCGTGGCTATCCGGCGGACCGGGCCATTATCGATAGTGAGGAAATCAGGGTCATCCATGAGTGAAGTAAGGATTGTCGGGACTGCACATGTCTCGCAGAAAAGCGTCGAAGAGGTCCAGGAGGCAGTCCAGGAGTTTAACCCGGACATAATCGCCGTGGAACTCGATCCCCCGCGGTACGCGGCTTTGAAAAAACAGGCTGCAGCACCGGAGGTTTCTGAGGTTATCGAGGCCGGGAACTTCAACCAGCTCCTGGTTCAGTGGATACTGTCATACCTCCTGCGCAAGGTCGGTCTGGATGTTGGTGTCGAACCCGGCGCCGAGATGAAAGCAGCGATTCATGAAGCGGAGTCGCGGGGAATCGGGATCGGCCTTATCGACCGTGACCTTCGTATCACGCTTCGCCGTTTCTGGCATGCGCTATCCCTCTTTGAGAAGATCAGGATGGTCTACATCCTTGCAGTTTCTGTCCTCTCGACCAGCGAGGAGAAAATTGATGTCGAGGAACTTAAGAAACAGGACGTCATGGAGATGGCGATGGCAGAGTTCCGGAAATTCTCTCCGAATGGCGCCAGGGCCCTTATTGATGAGCGTGATGCCTATCTCGCGGACCAGATCAACCGGCTCCGGGTGAACCACGAACGTATCCTCGTTGTAATTGGTGCCGGTCACGTTGAAGGGGTGAAAAGGTACCTTGACGCACCCGAAACACTCCCGCCCATGGAGGACCTCGTTAAGGATATCAAGCCCGTCCCGTGGGGAAAAATATTCGGTATCGGGGTCACCCTGTTGTTTGCCCTGTTTATTGTGGCGATTGCATTCTCTGGGGTAGGATGGGACGTCCTTATCATGGCCCTAATCTACTGGGTTGTTATCCATGGGGCGCTTACTGCAATCTTTACCCTGGCCGCCAAAGGGCACCCACTTTCCGCGCTGACAGGATTTGCAGTATCCTGGTTTACAGCCTTAAACCCGCTTATTGCAGCAGGCTGGTTTGCCGCTATCGTGGAAGCAAAGATACGGAAACCAGCACCTTCGGACTTCAAGAAAATTTTCGAGGCAGAGAGCTTCACGGAAATGTGGCGCATACCGCTATTCCGTGTGGTTATTGTTGCAGCGATGGCAAACGTCGGGAGTACGATTGGTACCTTCGCGTACATCTTCTTCATTATCCCGATCCTCCATGTTGACCCGGGCGTCATCATTACCCAGGGTTTTGGTAACATGTGGGCTGCCTTCACCTCGCTTTTCGGGTAGAACCGTGGCCGGAATCCCCCGGTTCATTTTCCCCAAATCCTTTATCCAGGAGTAATAGAAACAAAACACAGTAAAACGGTCTGATTTTTGGGATGTCTTCAAATAGCATCATATACTGGATATCAGGTAACTCTTCTTATCACCCGGTCCGTTATCGATCCGGTAGAAGAATGTTTATCTCAATGCTGACCTATCCAGTCAGTACCCGGGTGTTACGAACCCTTGGAATATTTCGGGAAGTGAGAACATGAAAGACCGATACACGATCTGCTTCATTGCATGTGCTATTGCATTGTCATTGCTGGCAATGCCTGTTACAGCGGGAATTAATACAGTCCCCCTGGGTGGGACCGCATTTATTGGTGAGCAAGGGCTTGATATCAAGGCAACTGGTGTTACCTCCGGATCTACCATTGCATGGTTCGGTAACGCGAATGTGCAGACCGGGGCACCCCCGACGACCTACATTGTTGACAATGCTGATAACTATTATATAGCTCCAACGGCATTTATCGGGAAAACCGGGCCATGGTACACTTTTCCCGGGAGAAAGCTTGCATTTTACGTGGAAGAACCGTCCCTCACCCTCCAGATATACGATGAGAGCCTCGATTTCCAGGTAGTAGGGACTACCCGCTGGGTACCAAAAGGTGACTCAATCGGGTTTCGTATCGTCTCGAACATTTACCAGATGACAAACCGTCCCGGAGTCACCGGTGCGCCGGTTACCATCAGGATCCGTTCCCCTGACGGTGCGGAATATACCTCGGTATCAGGCAATGACCTCGTTGATATCCCTGTCGGGACCTCGCCGTACTCTACCGGGCCTGTCTGGAATACCGGGCCCTATTCCTCCGGGATATACTCGGTATGGGCGGAATGCAATGCTAACAGCATGAACGATAATTACAACATGCCTGGCAAGACGAAAACCCCGGTTGAACCCCCGGGTAACCTGCTGATCCAGAGTAGCAACCCCCTCATTACCTCCTCCCTGGCATCTACAACGGTTGTCCCGTTGAAGACAACCATTCCTGCACCAGCAACAACAAGGCCCCAGGTGACCCTGCCGGTTACGACGATTGCAACGACTGAACCCACAGTGGTGATAACGAGTCCCCCTCCCCAAACCACGGCCCTACCCACACTACCCCCATCACCGGTACCGACAACAAAAATGCCAGCCCCCGGGGTACTCCCGGTCATCGGCTGTATTGGCGCAGCCCTTATTTGCCTGAAATGGCGTGGTTTACGATGATACCAATGTTCCGGAAGAGGCACAATACCTGATTCATTAACCTTTTTTAAAAGCAAGACCAATGGGATTTCATGAACCTTGGTACGACAATAATCAAATGCCGTCATAGTGTCAGGAAATTTAAAGACACAAAAATCGATGAATGGATAATAAAGGACGTACTTGAATGTGCAAGGCTGGCGCCAACTGCCATGAATATTCAGCCCTGGTTTTTTGGCACGATCACAGACTCTGAACTGAAGAAAAAAATCGCCGGCCTCACGGATCATGGAAAATTTATCGCCGATGCCCCCGTCTGTTTTGCAATATTCGGAGAAAAATCCGCAAAATATTATCTCGAGGATTGCTGTGCAGCGACAGAAAATATGATCCTCGCTCTCCAGGCCTATGGAATCGGTTCATGCTGGGTTGCAGGTGATAAAAAGGACCACGCGGAACCCGTCAGAAAACTTCTCAACGTACCTGAAGCATATACACTCGTCTCACTTGTCCCTGCCGGGTTTGCCGCAGATATTTCCCTTCCGGAAAAGAAGGATATCGGGGCTGTCACCTTCACGGATATCTACCGTGAGGATTGAACTGCCATTGATCGGGATGTAATGCTGCCTTGATACCCCCAGGAGCGATTCAGGATATCCATGTCGTGCATAATCCCCTGTTGGAAATGTACTCTATATTGTACCCAGGATTTCAATCGGAAAGTAAGTCTTAACATCACGCAGTTCACATTCCTCTTGGATGAAGAAGCCTGTTCTGCAGGTAGCGCTCGATCTCTTAGAACTGGACCGGGCACTGGCAATTGCAAAAGAGTCCGTTCTTGGTGGTGCCGACTGGATTGAGGCAGGTACCCCGCTCATTAAAAGCGAGGGTATGGCGGCAGTACGGGCTCTAACAAAACAGTTCCCCAACCATACTGTCGTCGCCGATATGAAAGTGGCAGATACCGGTGCAATGGAGGTCGAAATGGCCGCCAAGGCCGGAGCAGCCGTGGTCTGCCTGCTGGGAGATGCCGACGATGCGGTCATCGCCGATGCGGTAAGGGCCGCCTCTGTGTTCGGTGTCAGGCTGATGGCAGACCTTATTAATACACGTGACCCTGTGGCCCGGGCGAAAGAACTTGGAGTCCTTGGGATCGATATCATTGTTGCCCATGTAGGGATAGACCAGCAGATGGTTGGGAAAAGTTCTATTGAACTCCTTTCATCCCTTGCCGGCAATCTTACGGTCACCCTGGCAGTTGCCGGGGGACTTGACAGTGTCACGGCAGCAGAAGCAGTCCGGGCAGGTGCTGATATTGTCATTGTCGGTGGCTGGATCACACGCTCGGCAGATGTGAGGTCAAGTACATCCCTTATCAGGGCTTCAGTTGACACCGCAGGTGATGTGGCTACAAAGGGTATTCCTGCCAGGGAGGATATCCGGGACATCTTCCAAAAGGTCTCATCCCCGAATATTTCCGATGCGATGCACCGCAAAGGGGCGATGAACGGTATTTTTTCGCTTTGTGGTGATGTGAAGATGATCGGGCAGGCAGTTACCGTCCAGACGTTTGCAGGGGACTGGGCAAAACCCGTCGAGGCGATTGATATTGCCGGCCCGGGGGATGTGATCGTGATAAATAATGATGCCGGCACCCATGTCGCACCCTGGGGCGAGCTCGCCACGATGAGCTGCATTACAAAAGGAGTTGCAGGCGTGGTGATTGACGGGGCGGTCCGCGACGTCGACGATATCAGGCGTTTACACTTCCCCGTCTTCGCAAAGGCAACTGTTCCGAATGCCGGCGAACCAAAGGGACTTGGTGAGATTAACGCTGAGATCTCATGCTGCGGGCAGGTTGTCCGTCCGGGGGACTGGATTGTCGGGGACGAGAGCGGGGTGGTCGTGGTCCCAAAGGAACGTGCCTATGAAGTTGCCCGTCGTGCCCTCGAAGTGAAAAAGACTGAAGAACGGATAAGGGAAGAGATCCGCCGCGGGAGCACCCTGTCGCAGGTTTCTGCGCTGACAAAGTGGGAGAAGAAGAGGTAGTCCTGTCCCAGGCCGGTATCAGAATGTCAGCTGAAGATCTTCGATTCCAGCAGGGTACCGCCCTTTGAAAGGATACGGGTAACTGCCTCATCGACGTGGTCAACCCTGATGATCAGTACTGCTGCCTCTTTCCCGCTGTATGCGTAGGCATATTCCATATTGATCCCGGCGTCTCCGAGAAGCTCGGCAATCTCGAAAAGGCCCCCTGGCTCGTCCTTCATTTTCACTGCGATAACATCGGTGAAAGCCACGTTATAACCAAGGGATGTGAGTTTTTTAAATGCCTTGTCGGGCAGGTTGACCAGTGCCCTCACGACCCCGAACCCGTCAGCCTCTGCGATAGAAAATGCGAGGATGTTGATTTTTTCCTCCTGGAATGCTTTTGCTATCGATGCCAGCCTTCCTGGCTTGTTCTCGGAGAAGACCGAGATCTGCCTGATAATATAGTTCTTTACTTCCATGGTTACAGATTCCTCCTGTCAATAACCTTCTTTGATTTCCCTTCAAACCGGGGTAATGAGCCCGGCTCGACCAGTTCCACATTTACGCTGACATTCAGCGCATTCCGGAGCTTATGCTCTACCTTGGACCTGATATGCATCAGGTCGTTAATTTTGTCTGAAAATGCATCTTTTGAGATCTCGACCCGGACGAGCATGTCATCAAGCGCACCCCGGCGGTCGACGACGATCTGGAAATGCTGCCCGACTTCGGGGATCGACATCAGGGTATGTTCCACCTGGGATGGGAAGACATTAATTCCCCGGATAATCAGCATGTCATCAACCCTGCCCTGTATACGCCGGACCCTCGGGTGGGTCCGTCCACATGGGCAGGGCTCATCTTCAAGGACAGAAACATCCCCTATCCGGAACCTGATCATCGGGAGTGCCTCTTTCTGGAGCATGGTAATAACGAGTTCGCCCGCCTCGCCTGGGGCAAGTGTCTCCCCGGTCTCCTTGTCAAGCACTTCCACGAGGGCCAGGTCAGACCATACGTGGAACCCTGTTTGCTCCGTGCATTCGATGAACATGGGGCCTGAAAGTTCGGATGTACCATAGACATCATACGCCCTGATCCCGAGCCATTCCTGCATACGGGACCGCATCAGGTCTGTCCACGGTTCTGCGCCAAGGATACCTGTAGTAAGGTCTGTATCTTTTTTAATGCTTACGCCCATTTTCTCCGCTACCTCCCCCATGTGGAGAAGGTACGAAGGTGTGCAGCAGATCGCGGTCGCATGCAGGTCCTGCATAAGTTCGATCTGGCGTTCGGTATTCCCGACACTGGTGGGGAGTACCGTGGCGCCGATCCGCTCCGCCCCGTAGTGCAGTCCGAGGCCGCCGGTGAACAACCCGTACCCGTAACTGACCTGTATCACATCACCCCGTCCGAGACCACACGAAACAAGGCCCCGTGCAAGCGAGTTGGTCCAGTTATCAAGGTCATTTTTTGTGTATCCGACAACGGTTGGTTTGCCTGTCGTTCCTGATGATACATGATACCGGACGAGTTCATCCCTGGTGGCAGTAAAAATCTGGTCAGGGTAGTTATCCCGGAGATCAGCCTTATACATGAAAGGGAGCTTTTTTACGTCTTCAAGGGAGTTTATGTCATCAGGGTGGACTTTTGCCTGCTTCATCCGCTCATGATAGAACGGTGAAAAGCTGTATAACCGGTATACAAGTGTCTTCAGCAGGCGGTACTGGAGTTTTTTGAGGTCCTCCTTCGGCATTGCCTCGACCTGGTGGTCCCACATCGCCATCCTACATCTCACCCCTTCGGTCAATGACCCGTTTTGCTTTCCCTTCAAACCGTGGCAGGGACCCGGGTTCGACCAGTTTTACCGATGTCCGGAGTTCAAGCACATCACGCAGGGCTTTTACCACCTTCCCCTGTATCCGGGTAAGGTCCTGGAGTTCACCGTGGAAATACTCACGGTTCATCTCTACTTCAATCGACATCTCATCAAGATGGTTTACCCGGTCGATATACACCATGAACTGGTTACCAACTTCCGGCAGGGAAAGAAGGACATGTTCAATCTGTGAAGGGAAGACGTTTATTCCCCGGATTACGAGCATATCATCGCTCCTGCCGGTAATTCTTCCGATTTTCTGCATGCGGCCGCACAGGCAGCCATCTTCCATTTTGAAGGTCACGTCACCGGTCCGGTACCTGACCAGTGGCATAGCCTCCTTTAACAGGGGAGTTACTACGAGTTCTCCCCTCTCCCCGTCTCCAAGTACCTCCCCTGTCTGCGGGTTGATTATCTCGACAAGGTAGTAGTCATGCCATATATGCAGGCCGTCCCGTTCACCGCATTCGAAGGCAACTCCTGGCCCGAATAATTCAGAAAGGCCGTAGGAATCATATGCCGTCACACCGAGTTTCTCTTCCAGTTCAGCCCTCATCGATTCTGACCATGGTTCGGCACCAAAGATCCCGGTCTTTAACGTAGGAAATTCTGCATGCTTCTCTTCTGCGACTTCGGCAAGGTGCATGGCATAACTGGGGGTACAATGGATTGCCGTGACGCCAAAGTCCTGGATCATCTCAATCTGCCGGGTTGTGTTACCCGTTGCACTCGGGATCACGGTCATCCCGATCTTTTCAGCCCCGTAGTGGAAACCGAGACCGCCGGTAAACATGCCGTAATTGACCATGTTCTGGAATACATCCTCCTCGCCGAGCCCTACCATGGTCATGTTCCTGGCGATAAGCTCAGCCCAGGCGTCCAGGTCATTTCGTGTATAGCAGACTACAGTAGGTTTACCGGTTGTCCCGGAAGTAGTATGGATCCGGACCACCTGTTTAAGGGGGACTGCAAGAAAACCAAAGGGGTACCCGCCCCGGAGGTCCTGCTTCCTGGTAAACGGAAGTTTCGTAACATCATCGATCGTGTGGATGTCGGAGGAACTGACCCCTGCCCCGGCAAATTGGTTCCTGTAAAACTCTACATTTTCTGCACTTTTTAATGTCTTTTTCAGCCGTTTCAGCTGAAGCTTTTCCAACTCACCAGGAGCCAGTGTTTCTTTACCTTTGTCCCAGAACATTCCTGGTGTCTCCTCCCGGAACCGATCTGCCTGCACATGATCTCCCGGCTGTTGTTCGGATTCTCATTCCTTCACCCAATGTAGTTATCTGCTAAATCCTGCCGTATTTTCGTTAATATCTTAAAATAATATTACCGCGGCGTGTATAAAAGCTTGTCAAATCGTGGCATGGGCGGGTGGAACCAAAGCTTCCTGCCGGGGTTCCAACCTGGCGATAATTATAAAGATGCGGGCTCCATGGTGTATCCATCCCCTGTGTGATCCATGCTAATCTTTTTGTAACCGGTCTCCACGGTTACCAGCTGCACGCAAATGCAAAAAAACGATGCCTTAATTTATTTGAGTCACGCTTTTAATAGCTATAGAGGCAAAATATTGGCTTTTTAGGAAAGGAATCACGTGGATGTCCCCTGGCTTGTAGTGGCCGGTTTCGGTGCCCATATCAAATCGACACGGAACACCCTATTCGTACAAAAAGAAGGAGTTATCGAGGAATATCCGCTTGAGTCTGTGCGCCATCTCCTTATTATCGGTGGCCATACTCTCCATACGCCTGTGATTGCAAATCTTGTAAAAACCGGGGCCAGGCTGTCATTTTTTGAACCTGATGGGAAACCCATCGGTACAATACGCCCATTCAATAACCAGGAAGAGGCCAAATTTTCAGAAATCCAGAAAAATGCACCAAATTACCGGTACGCAGTTTCGATTGCACGGTCTTCCATGAAATCCAAAACCCTTTTTATCGGAAGACTTGGTGAAATTGCAGGCCGTGAGCTCTTTTACGCGGGTGAACTGGAGATCTTTTCGAACGCCTTTGATGAACTGGAATACCTCATTAAAATCAGCGAGATCCGGAGAATTGAGCGCCTCACTACCGATATGTACTACGAAGTTATTTCACGCGCACTCCCTCCGGAATTCGGCTTCAGACGACGGACTTCCAGGCCGTACCATGACCCGGTGAATGCGATTTTTGCCTTCGGTTACGCGATGCTCTTTGGGAACGTGATGTTCTCGGTGGCAGGGGCCAGTCTTGACCCGGATACCGGGATGTTAAACCGGGGAGAATCTTCCCTCGTTTATGATATCATGGAACCTTTCAAGGCTGATATGGTAGACAGGGAAGCGATCAGGTTCATCAGGGATGACTTACGCGAGAAGGACTACGAGTGCAGCCCTTCACGGTGTATCCTTTCAGATCCCTGCATGAAAGAACTGATCCGGGTATTCCACCAGACCATCGACCAGGGTGTCATTGACCACCAGGTAGCAGCTCTCCGCGAATCACTTGAACAAAAAACGGACTATATCATTGAGCGGTGAAATTCTCTCAAGGGTCCCACCCGATCTTTCTCTTCTTGGTTTTTTTGGTGTTTACCCTGAATCAGTAATCATTCTTCACCAGGTTGAATGAATAATTCGTATACTGGGACAGGGTCCCTGCTAACCCTGAGTATGATTTATATGAACGTCAGTGTAGGCGAAATTCGTTCATTGTCTTATCCAAAGATTGTTTAATTGATACAACAGGCAGCACCGAGTATTGTATAGCATCATATGGTTTATTATTACGCATGTATCCCCGGTGAATGACGGGAAAATATCGCTAAATATTGGTTATTATTCATAATTACGCAATATTTTAAGGAATATCTGTTCCAACATCGTACATAACAGGGGCATAATCATCTCCATGGAACAGGAAATAAAAATAAAATCTGTTCGAATTTGAAAAAAGAGAGATGACGGGCACACCAAAAGAACGGGACCTTATCATCATGTATTTGGTTTAATTACGTTAAACTCAGTAAATTCCTGGAATTCCCGGTCAATAGCCTTCATGTCCCTGATAACGGCACGGGGGCATCCATAAATCATCGAAAGAAATTTGTCGAGAACAATCTTTTCACCGGTTGAAATGATACGGACCGAACCGTCCGGGAGGTTCATGACCTCTCCGCGGATGTTTAGTTTCTGGGCAATTCTTTTCACACAACTCCGGAACCCGATCTTCTGTACCTTTCCCGAGACGTGGATCTCAATTGTCTGCATTCTCGAAAAACCTCAAGGCCAGGTCCTCAAATAACCCTGGATATGATTCACCCAATCAGAGCAATTCGTTCTCAAGGTATAGGGTGTACAGGAAAAAACAGTCCCTGCTGCAAAGAGAAATGGGCTTTGAACCGGGATTTCCTCCACACATCCCATTACCTCGTGGTTTGTTCCACACGTGGAGATCAGATTTTCACTATGCACAGGAATCATTGTCATGCCGGGTAACATCACCCAATTCTACGGTCTGTTCTTATGATAGTTTGAGTTTAGATAAATGTGATATTAGAGTTTCTCTTTTGAGTACCATATCTGATGCTATCCTAAAAAAATCCAGAATAGAAAATTCCTGTTAAAAATAAAAATCCCTGATTTTTGGAGAAAATCCGCAGAAAAAATATCAGGGTCCTGATGCAACGCTGATATAACCCATTAATTCCTTGTGAAACTGCCTGGCTGAGTCGATCACAGCCGATTCCACCATCACGCGGACCAGTGGTTCAGTGCCGGAAGGCCTGACAAGTGCCCAGGCGTCACCTTTCGTGATCCGCAGGCCGTCTGTCCTGTCAATTGTATACCCCTTGCAGGACTCTGCCAGGTGTTCGATCAGCTTTTCGGGGTTGGCGACCTGGATTTTTTCTTTGATCATGTGGAATACGGGTAATCGCTCGATAAGTTTTGATAGCGGGAGTTTTGAACCGGCAAGGATCGCGACCATAATGGTCGCGGTCATACCACCGTCACGGCAGAACTGGTGATCAGGGAATATCAGACCCCCATTCCCTTCCCCTCCAAACACAACGTGTTCACCCTTTTCAAGAAGTTCCCTCATGGTCCTGGCCACGTAAATGCTTCCAACAGGCGTATAAACAACAGAACCGCCGTGTTTTTTCACAATCGTCTCTACCAGCAGGGATGAACTGACCGGTGTGACAACAATCCCGCTGTTCCTGCTGCAGATGTAATCTGCAACCAGTGCAAATTCCTGGTTTTCTTCGATAAATTTGCCGTTTTCATCGACAAAAACAGCCCGGTCCGCATCCCCGTCGTGGGCAACCCCGAAATCCGATCCTGTTGTCCTGACAAGGCCTGCCAGTCCTTTCAGGCCGTCAAGTGATGGTTCAGGGAGGCGCCCCGGGAAATGACCGTCAACCTGGGCATTGATCGAGAAAACCCTGCACCCGAGACCGGTCAGGATCTTAGGTGTGGTGACCGAGGCAGCCCCGCACCCCGGGTCTACCGCGACCGACATGCCATTACCGATATTCTCCGGTACTGACCGGACTATTGCGTCGGTATAGTAATCGACCATCTGGGTTGCAGTACTTCCGGAACCCACCAGTTCCCATGACTGTACATCGAAATTCCGTGAAAATATCCGTTCTTCCA
Source organism: Methanomicrobiales archaeon (assembly GCA_037130095.1). Classification (GTDB taxonomy): domain Archaea; phylum Halobacteriota; class Methanomicrobia; order Methanomicrobiales; family Methanospirillaceae; genus CAIKOD01. The sequence continues at coordinate 2,331 of JBAXTR010000010.1, read as the reverse complement.
GGAGTATGGTCTGTTCATCACCCATTTCAGTACCGTCTGGTTCGATAATTTTTACCCCGTTATATTCCGGTGGGTTATGCGAGGCGGTAATCATCGCGCCACCGTCAAAGTGGTGCATCACAAGGTACTGGAGGGCCGGGGTCGGCAGCATACCACAATCGACCACATCACATCCCGCTGTCATCAGGCCGGCTTTTACTGCATTTGCGAGGCTTTCCCCCGAGGTCCTGGAGTCCCTTCCGACTGCAATCCGGCCTTTTCGCATTGATCCGAGCGCAAGACCTATTGAGAGGACAAGATCGGGTGTCATGTCCTTTCCGATGATGCCCCTGACACCGTTCGTCCCGAATAATCTTTTTTGTAATTTTTCTGCAGCCATTCCAGTTGACTCCGGGGGATAGGGTGGTATTATTACATGTCCCAGGTATTCCTGGAAAAGTGTATCCCTTTCGTTTCGTACCATATATCTCCATTTTAACGGAAATATGTTCGGCCGGGAGAAGTCATGATACCAGGCACCATTATCTTCTGCCAGGTGTCTTTACCAGCCGGTTGGTGGAATAATGGCTTTGCTAATATCTTGTCTATTAAAACAGAAGACTGGATATGCGGGCAGCAGTGGATTACATCCTGTCACAGCCCGGACCCTTAAAAAAACCAGTATATCCACCCATGTTCCAAAAAAAAATCAGGTAAAGTGACCTGGCTGGCCCGGGGCACTCTCGAACCTCGCAACCTGTACCCATGTCGGGGTGTCATTTACGGTTTTTATGGTCCAGAACCCGTAGACTGCATAAGCCCTGTCCCCAGACTCAATAAATTTTGTCCACCCGGTGACCCCATAATAATAGCCGGCTGTCAGTTCGACGGCCTTCTTTAGCTGGTCATATGAAGCGTCTTCGGAATTCAGGAGCGAACGTGCCGCAATGGCCGTTGCATCATATGCAGCGAGGGAATACGGGTCTGCTGCGATCCCGGTCTTTGCCAGGATACGTTGCCTGACATCTGCAAACCCACCTGACTCCTCCTCTTCCCCGTAGATGGGACTATAAAACCCGGTAATCTCTGCAAAATGTGCTGCCGATACATTTTTTGTCAGGGCCTCACTTTTAGCCGCCCCGTCATTCCCGAACCATTGCACATTGGCAAGAACTGGATAAGCTCCAGCGCCGGAGAGGAGCGGCACCATCTCGTCAAATCCAATTGCATACACTCCTACGGAATGGTTACCATATTGCTGCTGTGCTGCTGTTACCTGGGTAGAGAGATTTTCAAGGACTGGTGTGAAGTCCCTGGTACCCGGTTCAAAGAGGTACCCTTTCAATACAACTCCTCCGTTCTGTTCGAAACGGCTTTTTGTTGCATTTAAGAGGCCCTTACCCCACGTATCATTCCTGGCAGCCGGAATTATTACCTTTATCCCTGACTGCTCAAGGTATCCACTCATCGCTTCACCCTGTCTTGTATCATCCGGTACTAACCGGAACACATTATCCCCGGGAACAGAGAGGGCTGGAGATGTACTTGCATAACCGATAAGAATAATGCCGTGCTGGTCAGCCCAGTCTTTGACACTGGCCAATTCGGCACTCGAAGCAGGGCCAACGACAATTCGTACACCCTCCTGTTGTAATTTCTTAATCTTTTCAGCTGCTACGGCAGGATCTGTACCGGTATCTTCAACAAGGAGGCGGACCTTTTTTCCGGACCCGGTAGATGCGAGGTTTGCGTTGGTGTCCTCTGCTGCAAGTTCAATTGCTGCGTTGAAATCCTGTCCTTTTGAACTCCAGTCCCCTGTGAGGGGGACCAGTACCCCGATTACGGCGTCCTTTGATTTGGTACCGGCTGGTGATCCCGTACAGCCGCACAGGATGACCCCGGCTACCAGGAATGCAACGAGAAAAAACGCCCCTGTTTTCATATAGTAACAGAGGGAAGGTCGCACGTAAAATATCTTCTGTTTTTTTTAGTTAAAGGAAACAGTCGATCAGGTTCTTTACTAACGGAAAAAACGGCAAAATCAGTCCATTTCACTGGCCCTGGTCACGGTCCCCGGTTTCTTCCGGGTCTGAAATTTCCGTGGGAGATATTGTCCGGTGGAGCCCGACTAGTTCTTTATCCTCGCTTTCTGCAAGGTCTGAGGCTGCCCTTTTTTCAAGCATAAGCCGTGCTGCCTCTCCAACACCTCGCATGACCCTTGTGATCCGGTCCTCAATATCGATCTCTTCATCGATATCCAGTGATGTCCCTTCCACTTCAAGGAGGAACCTGGCAACTTCGCTCGACTCAAATAGCATATCGTCGAGTTCGTCGGGTGTGAAGAACCCGCAC
>JBAXTR010000001.1:0-26211 GCA_037130095.1 Methanomicrobiales archaeon | reverse complement strand
TCACTGCCTCGAAGGAGAACAGGGGAACACTTATTGATGTGATAACGCGGGCATCAGACCGTTTATTCCTGCCGCTCACCGTTGGCGGGGGTATCAGGAGTACTGATGATATCCATGCAATCCTCCGCGCCGGTGCCGATAAAGTGAGCATTAATACGAGCGCGGTCCATGACCCTGACCTTATCAGACGTGGTGCAGAGCGGTTCGGAACGCAGTGCATCGTGCTCGCAATGGATGTCAGGCGAAATGTTACCCCGAACCCTGAAGGGACCCCGGTCGTGCTCCAGGATGGCAGTACGTGCTGGTATGAAGTGGTCATTTACGGCGGGAGCAAGCCCACCGGGATTGATGCAATCTCGTGGGCAAAAGCGGGAGAAGAACGGGGCGCCGGAGAGATCCTGCTTACCAGCATGGAAACAGATGGCACAAAAGAAGGTTTTGATATTCCCATCACGGCAGCCATATCTGATTCAGCAGGAATCCCGGTCATCGCAAGCGGCGGTGTCGGGACGTATGAGCATTTCTACGACGGGTTTACGCGGGGAAAGGCAGATGCCTGCCTCGCCGCCAGCGTGTTCCATTACGGTGAAATGACGGTCCAGTCAGTCAAGAACTATCTTGCATCCCGGCAGATCCCAATACGCATCTGAGGTCAATCTCAAACGCTGCAACAGATTGCTCAAGATAAAAGGCGTTCAGCACGGCAGGATGGACCTCTCCAAAAACACCGGCCTTTTTGCCGGCCACGATAATATCAGCCCGGCGGCCGTCAATAAACGCCGGATCTGCTGATGCCTTCACCGAATAGTCGATCGAGAGCTCGTGGAGCACCGCATCGGCTGATGCATACGCCTCGGAGAAGTCCGCGTCCCGGTGGGTGCTGACACCTGCTGCCTGCAGGTGGGTGAGGCAGGAGTCTACAACATCCCCTACCGTAAAGAGGCGCTGCGGGAGCTCGCGATGCCGGTTCATCGTCAGGAATTCGAGGAGCAGCGGGAGGAGTTCAGTCCTGACCACCGTGTTGTCGATGCTGATCGGGTGCATGACCCGGAGCACACCCGGGTTTTCCGGGCGCTGCATTTTTGTATAGAGCACGTCCTCGCTCGTCAGCGTGAATGGCATTACCTCGAGATAACCAAGACCACAGAAGACCTCGCGGGCGATGGCCGCATGCACCTGGACGGGATGAGGTTTTCCAACGGTATAGGTCTTCGGCGGAAGGTCCTGGACCTTGTCGTACCCGTAGGCAATCGCCACGTCCTCAAAGAGGTCCCAGTCATGCATGATATCTGCCCGGTAACAGGGTACCTGCACCTTCAGCCGGTCTGTTCCTGCCGGTTCAGCACCAAAACGCATCTTCTGCAGGAGCGATGCCATCGACGATGCAGTCAGGTCAACCCCGAGAAGCCGGCTGCATTCCGAAACACTGACCGTCCGTTCCACCGGGGCAAGGGTAGGGGTCTGGACTCCGCCGATCCCAACGCTCTCGATCGTTGCACCTGCCTCCGCCATCGCCGTGCATATGATATTGACGGCGACACCAACCGCCCGCTTGTCGGTCCCGGTCGTATCGAGGAGGATGTTCTTCGTATCAATAGTCACCCGTGTCCGTTCGCCGTTGATGATCGGGGGGAAGGAGAGGACATGGTCTTCATCATCCACGATCAGCGGGAATAGGGGGAAATCTTTCACGATTTTCGCGTAATCCCTGCCCTTCGGGTGCTCCAGGAGGATCTCGTCCAGGGTCATCGCATCGGAATAATCAAGGGGAACAAATCTCCTCTCCCGGGGTGAGGCGATGTAGTGGAACGGGGGGCTGACCGTATCGAGGTCGTGGATACCGATTGCCACCTTGCTCCTGCCCCTTCCGACCGCCCAGTGGAGTGACTCCTGCAGGGACATGATACTCTGGATCGACTCATCATCGAATTCGACCCCGCGGATTACCGCTGCGCCGAGTACCGGGCGGATATCTGCCAGCTTCGGGTCGACAGTGAATGAGATCCCTGAGGGTTTGACCGGGTATAATGGCAGCCCGGTCTCGATCTCCAGGAAACCACGCATGGCCCGGGCAACACCTTCCGGTGAGAAGAGGTCGGGGCGGTCAGGGAAGAACTCCACGTCCGCATGGTCTTCTTCGACCCGCTCGACATCCGACCCGATAAGGGCAACCTTGTCGAGGATGGTCTTCCGGTCGGAGCGGGTGAGCCGCTCAAGGTACTTATAGGGGAGGCTGATGACTGCCATTTCAGATACCTCCCTTCGTTTTTCTCAGCGAGGGTGTTTCGCGAAGGAACGCTACATCACTCCGGTGCAGGTACCGCAGGTCTTTCAGATCAAGCCTGAGCATCGCGATGCGGCTCACGCCGAGCCCCCATGCGAGGACAGGGTAATTGATACCGAGCGGGGCGGTGACCTCCTCACGGAAGACACCGGCACCACCCATCTCGATCCAGCCGATGCCGTCAACATAAACTTCGGCATCGAGGCTTGGTTCGGTGTAGGGGTAGTACGAGGGCTTGAACCGTACACCCGTAAAGCCCATCCGGTGGTAAAACTCGCGGAGGATCCCGAGCAGGTTGCCGAATGTAACCCCTTCATCCATCACGATCCCTTCCAGCTGCTCGAATTCCGCGAGGTGCGTGGTATCAATAGTTTCACGCCGGTAGACCCTGCCAATACAGAAGGCCTTAACCGGGGGGACCGGGTTCTTTGCGAGGTGCTGGATCGAGACGCTCGTCGTATGGGTCCGTAATACGCACTGCTCGGCCTTCTCCTCTTTCCAGGTGCCGCCCCAGCCGGTGGATGATGTCTCACCTCCGGACTCGTGCATCGCCTTCACTTTCTCGTACCCTTCCGGCAGCGGGAGGGTCTCACGGAGGTAGAAGGTGTCCTGCATCTCGCGGGCGGGGTGGTCCTGCGGCTGGAACAGGGCATCGAAATTCCAGAAGGACTGCTGGACAATACCCCCGTACAATTCCTCGAATCCCATCTCGAGGAGGATTTCGCGCATTTCTGCAATAATCCGCTGGTAAGGGTGGACTTTGCCGGGGTATGCTTTCTTCGGGAGCTTGGTTACATCGTATTTGCGGAGGTTGAGGTCCTTCCATTCACCCGATATGATCTGCTCACGGGTGAGTGTCCCCGTCTCCCCACGGAGGTCGAGACCTTTTCGGGCAAATTCGAGCCCTTGTGGAGTGATAGCGATGATATAACGGACAGTCTCGGTCTCCTGCAGGAGGCCACGCCTGACAATCTCCGTTGTGGCCGGGTCAGTAGCTGAGGGATTTTTTAAGGCATGTTCATACACTTCGGTGGATGCACCAGTCACCCTGACAACCGAGCTCCCTTCAACCTTCACGAGGCCTTTCTTTCTCAGCTGGCCAAACCCGATTTTAAACGCCTCATGCTTCTGAAGATCAGCGAGGGTTGTCCCCGGCAGGATGTCCTGCAATAGTTGCGTCTCCGGGAGCCCTTTCTGCAAGTAGACCTTCGCTTCATCCGTGTAGGTGAATTCCTTTGCAATATTCCTCTCGACCGTGGCAAATCCATTGTCCTCTGCGAGGTGGGCCCATTGCACCACTGCCTCCGGGGTTGCTCCCAGAAGGCTGGCAAGATGCGGGGCATCCGCTTTCTTCTCTTTTTCGAGGGTTGCAAGCAACCTCTTCTCGTTCTGCGTCAGTTCTGCCATGTCACACCCTGATCCTGTCTGAGCATGCATCCATTTTCTCCCGGAAATCTTTCAGAAAGGCTACCACCCGTTCAGCGGTGTCTTTCTTGCACTGCCCGCAGGTAATCTCCCCTGCTGTGCATTTCCGCCGTATTTCTGCGAGTTCTGCGTCGTCTGATACCATGTGGAAGAGGTTGAGGAGGAAGAGCGAGCACTTGTCAGGTTCCCCGCCCAGGCGTTTCTGTTCTTCCAGGGTCATCCTTCCACCAGTGATCCCGCCCATTACCTTCTTTCGTACCGTGGCCTCAGACTCATAAAAGGAGATGATACTCTCCGGGATGCTTGAGGACATCTTCCCACCAGTGAGCCCCGGCATGAAGAGGTGGTACGTGGACGACGGAGTATAGAACGCAAACCCACCACAGGTCCTTTCAATCTCTCTCACCCTGGCAGCGACGTCAGTGCATTGGGCTCCCTTGATATCGACATGCCCCTCGTACTTCTTTGCGTGCGGGAACGCTTTCTTTACCGCCTCGAGCGCAGCTTCCGGTGCATTCTTTGAGCGGACGCTGATATACCCGTCCCGCTCCTCGACCGTAAACATCCGCATCTTGTGGGCGATCCCGCGGGTGAGCCGGATATGGGGGTCCTGGTCGACACCGACCGGTACCAGCGTCGGGGCCGGCTCGCGGTCAATCTGCGGGAAAAGGATGTCCGCCACCTGCGTAATCACGCTGTCAGCGTGGGCGAGGTCGGTATCAGCGCCAAATCCGTAGATTGCCGCAAGTTCCGAGAAGTTCACCTTGGTCGCCGCTTCGAAGGCAAGGTCCTTGAGCCGGTCGTTCCTGCTCTGGAAATACGTCTGGCCTTCAAAACCGAGCGCGTAGAGACAGGCAAGGTACTCTTTCCCGAACTCATCGCACTTCTCCCATGACAGGCCACGGACCGCATGGGCTTCCCGGTCAGCAATGCAGATGTAGCCGTTACCGCCCTGTTGCACGTGCCATACGACCTCTTTCATCACCATCAGGTGACCGAGATGCGGGTGCCCGGAGGGCATAAACCCCGTCAGGATATGAAACTGGCGCCGGTTGCATATGGCATCAGCGATCACCTGGTAATCCCGGTGCCCGAGGACAATCCCCCGGCGGATAAAATACGGGATCTCCGGCAGCTTACCGATTGCGTCCCCGATCGGTGAAATGCCGAATTCAGAGAATGTTTTCTCGATCTCAAGCGATGGCTGACTCGACCATGGGTTGATCTCCGGTGACATAAAGCGGCCTCCTTTCCTGTGAATATTGTGATAATTGTCAGATCAATTGCGAATTTTCAGAGTTTTATCCGGGCAAATTCGATATAATGAATACCTGTAGTATGTACACAGCCAAACAACATCTTCTTTTTCACACTATGCGAAAGCCGGACAGACCGGGAAATGGTGCTCATCGGCATTGCCCCCTCAGTCGCAACCGCATGAACGAGCATTTCAGAGTGTACTTTTGTCCCGGTATATACCCGGAAATGGTGACCAAACTTGTAGCCGGTCTTCGGGGTATAACCATGCTCACGGAGATCGCTGTAGACCAGCACTTTTTCTCCCATCTCAAGGTCTGCAAGGGTTGCGAGACCGAGATATTCATCCCGGGTGACCGGCTTTCCCTCGGTGACCAGTGACAGGCACCCGGTCTGCATCAGGTACAGGGTCTCAAGCGAGGACAGCACCAGCCTTGTGCGGTCAAGCCGCATCCCGAATGAGCCGGCCAGTGACCCGGGTGAACTCGACGGGGGTGATCCCGGTGACGAACACACTTCCGCCGGTGTTATCTCTTCTATTCCTGCCTGTGTTACTGCAGGTGTTGCTCCGGGTTTTTTTCGCTGCTGCATCGCTTCCGGGGAGGTACCTGTACGTTCGTCCGGCACGGAGAGGACCGCAGACCTGCCAAACAACGTACCTTTCAACGGGCCGGGGGTCAGGGAAGGACCGATCTCCGGGAGGGACTGCACTTTTATCTCGTAATAAGTCAGTTCATTTTCGTCGTCAACCACGGCTAGGACATGCTGTTTTCTCATGTGGGCTGATGCTGAAAATTCCCGGACCAGTACCCCAAAATCAATCATATCCCGTTCGGACAACACCCGGACCATGTACTTTGACTGCCCGGTACCAGGCCGTTCTCCCCGCCGGAACACCCTGAAGTCGTGTGGACCGGTCTGGACCGCATATCCCCTCTCCCGGAGGTCCCGGTACACAAGATAACTCCGGAGAAAGTTAGGTTCTGTAGTAAACGCAGATAACAGCCGGTCAAAATCGTAGCCGGCGATTTCAATCCGGTTCCGGTGGAGAAGGTAAAGCGCTTCCACAGGGGCAAGACGGAGCACAGAGCCCTCCTTTTCAGGTCTCCCGTACCCACTCTGCTCGTAGAGGGCCCTTGCATCTTTTCCAAGCCGGACTTCCTTACCGTCAAACTGCGCTTTCACGTTCTAATAGAATACGTTGTATTCCTTTATAAGTGGCAACACCACCCGACGGGGTTCACCACGGTCCTTAAAACTACCAGCCCGCACTTCCATGGCTGAATTACCGGTTCTGCGGTACCCCCGGTCTTCCAGGGTCCAGGTAGAGCTTTAGCCCTGCTGAATAGCCAGTCATCCACACATTGCCGGTGTTACCAGGAGTTATGCCATGAAATCAGCAGGTATTGTTACCCGGAGCTTTCCTGGTCCCGGGTCGCATGAAGGTACCCCATCAGCCCAAGCGGTGCCTGGCTTGGCATGTAATCGATCTGGAACTGGTAATTGCGGCTGATGTAATCAAGGAACAGCGGATTCGGGGGACCACTCACCGGGGGGAGGTGGAGTTCCATTTCTACCCGGCGGACAGGCTCAAGGTCATCCGGGTCTATCAGCCATTCTGCCCCCTCACAGTCACATTTAAGAAAATCGCAACCACCCGCCATCCCGATAATCGTTTTCAACGAGACGGTCTGCATCTTCCTGCTTATACCATCCCAGCTGATCGTCTGAACATTCCCATCCCCGATTGCACAGTCCAGCACCGTTACCGCAACCTTGTTCAGGCGGATATTTTTTTTAAGCGGACCGTTCGTAAGCGGTTCCACTGCAAAGACAGAATCAGAGTAATATGCCGCCCGGATACAGAAGGCCCCGACATTTGCACCGATATCAATGACGACATCATCTTTCCGGATATCGGAAAAGCGGTACTCTGGGACTTCGAAAATCTGGCGGTACACGGCAGGCTCATCGATAAACCGTATATTGTCCCGTGTACAGATGGTGGACGGTGCACGATCTGTCCAACAAGACTCATTCTCATCCATGGTATTCAGAGTGATTCCCGGGCTGGAGCCCGCGTTATTTTTGTATGGTAGTGTTGACCGGGACCAAGTCTCACAACTCTAGTCTCCTGCCGGTTTTATTGCCTGGTTTTCCTTAATAAAGGTCCCGGTGCGATATTCAAAAATCGCCTGCCTGAGTTCTTCCTGCGTATTCATCACAATCGGACCTCCCCATGCGACCGGCTCCCCAAGGGGTTTCCCGGCAAAAAGAAGGAACCGAAACGGCCTGTTGATGGAGGCTGCATTCACAACGTCCCCATCACCAAACAACACCATATCACGGTTTTCGACAGGGGCCCCGGGACTACTGCCGAATCTCCCGGTCCCGTCGATCACGTAGGCCGCCACCGTATCACCTCTTGTAAACGGATATGAAAATTCTGCATTTTCATCGATGCTGACATCGAAATAGGAAGGGGTGGTAATGATGTCCTGCACCGGTCCTCTTACCCCGTCAAGTTCACCAATGATGACCTTCACTGATACACCCGGGGCGGGTGTTACGGTTGGGACCTGTTGGGATGTTATTTCCTGGTAGCGGGGCTTCATCATTTTATGGGACCGGGGGAGGTTCACCCAGAGCTGGAACCCACCCATCCTGCCATGCACGGGCTTTGGCATTTCCTGGTGGATAATCCCTGACCCGGCAGTCATCCACTGGATACCCCCGGGCCCTATAACCCCTGAATTACCCATGCTGTCCCCGTGTTCCACCTGTCCCTCAAGCATGTACGTAACGGTCTCGATCCCCCGGTGTGGGTGCCACGGGAACCCGCTAAGATAATCTGCGGGGTTATCACCGGCGCGAAAGTCATCCAGCATCAGGAACGGGTCAAAAAGCGGGACTTCCCCGTAACCGAATGCACGGTGGAGGTGAACACCAGCACCTTCGAGGGTTGCGTATGCCCGGGATACCTGCCCGATATGCCGTACGTGTACCATACAGGACAAGGGCATTATTATCCCATGAATTTTTGTATTGAAGTTCCAAGCACAGGGAGATAATACCGCATATCCGCTCGATAATAGTAATATCCCGGCCTGTTCACTCCCCCCTCCCGTAATGCATGGTAAAAAGGGCAATGTATTCATCGGCATACGCGGTCGAATCGCACCTGATAGTAAATTCCGGGCCAAGTTGTGATTTAAAAAGGTCATTCCACTGGTTTCTCAGCATGTGATAATCATTGCGTACTCCTCGCTGCTGCGTCATGAGAGAAACGAGTTCTGTCATCAGTAACGAGTCTACGCAGTCGGTGACCACATCGACAGGTGCATCATGGGCATACACAAAGTCGATAATTCTCCCGTAGGACTGGTATACTGACAAGGAGAGTTCCGGGGAAAAAAGTTCGGGCAAATCGTTGTTTGCATCGAGTTCAAAGAGCACAAAATGGTTAATCCATGGTTTCAACCGGGAGATAGCGATCATTTTCTCCTCCACCGGCATGTGGTGATAGGCAAGAGAACTGAGTGCAATATCGTAATGGTGATCGATACGACCTGAAAAGTCCTGTATCCTGCAGTTTTCGGTACTGATCAGGACACCAGGAAACGCCTCAGCCACGGTCTTTTTTGCAAGAGTGATCATGGCTTCGGACGGGTCAATTAAAAGCACTTCCTTAATCTCATTTATTTTTCCAATCTCCTGCAGGTGGGTAAGAAACCTGACGGTTAGTGCCCCGTCTCCACACCCGATATCCATTAACGACACGGGGGTTTCAAACCTGGGCAGTGTATGACCGGCCTGGTGAATAAAGTTGTTCCGTGCCTTCATCATCATGGGCACGCTGGCAAAATGAATGAATGGCCGTGGGTCTTCAAATACACGAGCCGGCATTATTAGTTTGCCCTTATGCCTTTCCAGGAAACCGAGGAGAAACGTGGAGGAAAATACCCCGTCCTCTTCGTTCAACGCCCCGACCCGTAGCCATTCAACTGCCTCATGGTTTTTCCCCCTAGCAGCAAGAAAGGCACCTGCATAAAAATGAAAGGCGGATCCAAGGTTTTCCCGGACAGTCCCACGGAAAGAACCCGGGGAGATATTCTCTTTCAAAATGGCACTGGCAAATTCAGCCCATTGTTTTTTTTCGTTTTCTGACAGAAACAGCATAGTTCACCCTGGTCCTGGAACGGGGACCCACTGCACTCGGTGTTTTTACAGTGCTTTGTCAGGGAACATAAGTATTTTGAAGTGTCACCACAATCACCAGGCTTTAACCAATTACCCCGAGGTTTACCGATGGGTAAAAAATTGCAAGATAGTGTTGGATACTACCTTACTTTCAATATCAGAAGCGTGATATCGTCAAACTGCGGCTGCCCTTCACTGAACCGGATAACCTCATTTTTTATCAGGTCGACTAATTCGGAAGATGAAAGATGGCTGTTCTCCTGGAGGAGTGCCGTGAGCCGTTCTTCCCCAAACTCCTGGTCATTCCGGTCAACCGTCTCGGTCACCCCGTCAGTATAGAGGATGAGGATATCCCCCTGGTCGAGTTGGATTTTCTGCTCTTCCAGCTGGATATCCTGGATAACCCCAAGGGCGATCCCATCTGCCTTCAGGAGTATCGTATCGATAGCGCCCTGCTTGAGCATAACCGGGTAATTGTGGCCGGCACTTACGTAGGTTAACGATTTCTCCCTCACATCCAGGACACCGTAGAAGAGGGTGACAAACATGCTTGAATGATCGCTCTCGGTGATCATGGCATTGGCCTTGCAGATTGTATCGGAAACTGAGGAATGAGTTGCTGCATTTGCCCTGACAAGAGTCCTCGATATTCCCATGTAAAGAGCCGCCGGGACTCCTTTCCCTGAAACATCGGCAATCACCAGCCCCCACCGGCCATCAGGGAGCGGGATATAGTCATAAAAGTCCCCGCCGACCTCCCGTGCAGGGAGTGAAAGCCCTGCAATATCCATTCCCTCTATATAAGGGGGGAGATCGGGAAGGAAGCTCTGCTGAATACTCCTTGCAATATCCAGTTCTTTTTCGATCCTCTCTTTCTCAGCACTTGCCTCTACAAACCGGTTCATGTATTCCTTCAGGTCATGTGCCATCCTGTTGATTGCAATGGCAAGCTGTTCGATTTCGTCCCCGGAACGGACATCAACCTGGTAATCAAGGTTTCCTGCACCAATGACCTCAGTTCCCGATTTTAATGTCCGGAGAGGTTCGGTGATCATCCTTGAGATCAAAAAGACCATGCAGATTACGCCGATGAGAATAATCAGGAAGACGATACCGAAAAGGACAACGGTCTTATCGATTGTGGTGCGGATCGTATCGGCGGAATCCCGTGCGGCGCCGGCGATTAACGCTTCTGTTTCCTTTGCCGGGGCAGTAAATTCATCAATATAGGTCGTTGCGGCCACCATGTAGGGAGTACCCTCTACCGGAACCATGTACATGAATTTCTGCCGAATACTACCGTCCGCCTCGGCCCAGTCATAATAACCCCCGGAAATGTTACCTGACAGGCTTGGCTGGTATATCTTCCACCAGGAAGGGAGCGTGTACCTGAGATTTTTCATATCATAGTTTACCAGCTGGCTGTTGGGGTGCAGCCGCATCATCGCGGTCCCTTTTTCGTATGCACACGTGTATCCGGTTATTCCGACAGGCTGGACTGCGATCCTTTGTAAATTAGGGTCTTTCCCAAGATCCTCTCCGGACAGTCCCGGGTGTGCATCAAGGTAAATTTTCATCTCTTCAGCAACGTCCAGGGCTTTTTCCTTGATCTGTGTCTCTCCCAGGTTGCTGAGTGCTGTGACACTGCCTGTCACCGCGATATTACCGAGAGTATTACTGTTTTTCTCTGCCGTGGCCCCGATATTATTCATTGCAAAGATAGCAAGGTAGCCGATGACACCAAAAGAGATCACCGACAGTACGAGGAATGCAATCATAAGCTTGGTTGCAAGGGATCCAAAAAGCCTTCTTTGCGGCTTTTTAGGCATATCTGCGTGATCTATATCCAGAGTATCACCATTCGCGTAAAATTACGAAAAACTTGCTACCAGGTACCTTTTTCAGGCCAGATACTGGGTTTTCCAATATATACAAAACCACGGGAAATCATTTATACGTTATTATTCGCCTCTCCAGGAGGATTTCAGGGAGTTATCTGGCAAGCTCCCTGACCTTTGCGATATTTCCTGCGTCATCCCGCCGGGCATCAACAGGGGTCTCGCAGACAAGGGGAAGATGTGCAAAAGGCTCATGGCGGAGTATCCTCCGGAACCCTTCTTCTCCGATACTCCCCATACCGATATGTTCATGCCGGTCGAGACCAGTGCCAAGTTCTCCCTTGGAATCATTACAGTGGATTACCCGGATTTCCCTAAGCCCGATTACCTCGTCAAACCTTCCGGTCGTCCCTTCAATCGCATCATCGGTCCGGAGATCATACCCAGCTCCAAAGGCGTGGCATGTGTCAAAACAGACACCGGTACGGCGCCGGTCGACAACACCATCCAGCACGGCACGGATGTCTTCGAAGGTATTACCCACCCCGTTCTTTTCTCCTGCCGTATTCTCCAGGAGTAGCATTACATCATTGTGGGCTTCATCAAGAGCAAGGTTAATTGCTCTGATTACATTCTTCCTGCCTTCTTCTATGGTCATTCCAGGGTGGTGACCAAGATGGGTGACGAGGTACGGGATACCCAGCTGCCCGCAACGCTTCAGTTCGGCGGTGAGCGTTGCAATGGATTTTTCATAGTGCTCCGGGTTTGGCCCTGCAAGGTTCGGGAGATAGGGCATATGGTCAACCGGGGGAAATATTGAGGCCTTCTTCAGGGCATTCCGGAAAGCCTGTATATCTTCTTCTGCGAGGTCTTTCCAGGCCCATCCCCTCGGGTTCCTGGAAAAAATCTGGAACGTGTCACACGTGACCGATTCCGCCCGCTCTACCGCTTTTGCAATCGATCCTGCAATTGATACATGTACTCCTACCTTAACCATGATGCGACTCTCCTCAATATTTCAGATATTTCATTACCAGGTCCTCTTAACTACCCTTTCGCGTTCCAGGTCCCAAATAATCCTGGCAGGCTCTTTGCCCACTCCCTGATCACGTCCCAGTCCCGGAAATCCCCGGTAGGCGCTTTCATCAGGGATATCATGGTTTTCGTCATAAACGAGTGTTGTGCGGTATCCAGTTTTCCGGCAAACACCGTTATTGCCACGAGTTTCACCGGACTGGCAAGGGTCCGTAGCTGTTTCTCAAGGTCTTCGGGGGACCCGATCTTATGGTCTACCGGCGCTAATCCTACCGCAAACGCTGCAACGGGGATATTTTTCAGCCCGTTTTTATTCCGGTCGACAAATTTCCGGAGGTCATCATCAATATGACCGGTATATACCGGGGCACCCAAAACTGCCGCGTCATATCCTTCCGGCGAGGAAGTATCCTTTAATAGAGAGACCTTGACCTGCTGACCCCCGCCTTCCAGTTCTTTCCCTATGGCCGACGCAATTTCACCTGTTGAACCCTTCCTTGTCGCGAAGGCAACCAGTATCTGCATGGACAAATGGTTTTCCCGCAAAAAATTAAAAGGTGCCCATTGTAGAAAAAAAGAAAAGCTGATGATGGGAATGGCTTCACATTTGGATCTTAGTAGTTACCGCCACCCATCCCGAGAGTCTTCAATACCGTTGCGGTCCCGGAGGATTCTGAAGGAGAGGTCGGGGAACTGGTGTCGCCAAAACCACCAATAATATTCACCACGCTCTGGCCTGATGGAACGATAATCTTCGTATTCTTTTCAAGGCAGGCCTGGGTTACTTCCAGTTGTTTTAATACCTGTGCATTTTCTATGAAGTATTTGTTCGCAGCCTCGTTGACAAGCCGGATTGACTCTGCCTTACCTTCCGCTTCCAGGATTGTTGCCTGCCTGATTCCCTCTGCCTGCTTGATCGCGGCACGCCGCTGGCCATCTGCATTGGTCTCGGTAGCTGTTGCAAAATCAATGGCAGCAACTTTCTCATTGAGTGCTTTTACCACCTTGTTCATAGTCTCTTGCACATCAGGTGGTGGCTGGATCTCTTTCAGCTCGGCACGTACAATGTCGATACCCCACAAGGCAGTCTCTTTTTTCAGTGCTTCAGCAAGGTTGTTATTTATCGTATTTCGTTCGCTGTTGGCTGTTTTTAAGGTCATTCCCCCGATGATGTTCCTGAGCGTCGTACGTGCGAGGGAAACGATCTGGTACTCGTAGTTGAACACGTAATACTGGGATGCCTTTACATGCACCTCATCTTCCTTCACCTTAAAGTAAATCTGGGCATCGACAAATGCATTCAGGTTATCACTCGTAATGATCTCCTGCCGGTCTACATTGACAAGCTTTTCTGTGATATTCACCGAATACAGTTTCTGGATACCGGGGATAATCCAGTATAAACCAGGTCCGCCATACCGTTGGTACTTACCAAGGAACTCGATAAGGATCCGGTGGGTCGGTCGTACTATCCTTACACCAATAAGGATATACCCGGCGATCAGACCCGCAATTACCGCCCATAACAATGAAGTAGTGGTGACATATACAAGAATTGCC
The DNA here is from genome assembly GCA_037130095.1 of Methanomicrobiales archaeon. Lineage (GTDB taxonomy): Archaea > Halobacteriota > Methanomicrobia > Methanomicrobiales > Methanospirillaceae > CAIKOD01. The sequence continues at coordinate 12,612 of JBAXTR010000001.1, read as the reverse complement.
ACTACAATTGCACCAGTAATGGCCATTGCGCTATTACCAGTCAGAGTTTCGTTAGCCATGATGCATCAGTTGAATTATCTGGCTCATACTATACTAACTTCCCTGCGATCTGGTCCTGCCGGCCAGGTAAAGAATGGCAGGGAATTATCATCTGGTAAAAAAAACGCTCAGTTCCTGTTTATACAAACAGGTTAGCAGAAACCAGGGCTGAACAATTCCACAAAGAAGATATTATACATTCAGGAACAGACAAAAAAAGGAGACAATATGAAGTTATCAAACTCCGAAAAGGCAGGATATTCGGCTTGCATCATGCTGACCCTCTTCCTGATAGCGGCGGTACCGGTATCCGCTGCAGGTAATGACACTCCCATCATGATGTCCGGCCAGAATATCGATGCGATCAAGGCGTATAATCTTGGTGCCGACCTGGCATCACAGGGTAAATTACAGGAAGCGCTCGTTGAAACTGAAAAGGCGCTGACACTTCAGCCAAATTTTACCCTGGCACTGACCCAGAAAGCGGGAATACTTAATGTCATGGGAAAATACCAGGATGCCCTGACCGCCACCGATGAGGCGATTGCTGGAAACCCCACCGTCAGTGAGGCCTGGATCAACCGGGCAGATGCGCTGGTCCACCTGGGGAGGTACCAGGACGCAATCGATGCTGCGAACCGTGCACTTGCGATCGACCCCACAATGGAAGCAGCAAAGACCACGAAACTTCTTGCGACGAAAATGCTCGAAAATAGCGCCACATCCTCGGCAACCCCAACAAGAAACGCCCCGGTATCGATGGTACCGGTAATTGGTGCATTTGTTATTGCCGGGATGGGCATCTACCTTCGCAAATGGCGATAATAATAGTATTACAACCCAACCTGTCCAAATAGGCATTTACCTATTTTTACCTGGTACATTGTTACTGGCACATTACTGATCGTGAACAGCATAGTTACCGGATCACTTAAGGTAATTGGTAGTATTAAAACCTGAAAAGGCCCTGAAATACCAAAAATGGTTTAAACGTTGATAAATCCGGAAGGCCAGGTCGAACCCTTTTATTTAAGTTCATGGATCAATGCATCGCCAAATTCTTTGGTGCCAGCAGAACCACCCAGGTCACGGGTCCTGGTACCCGTTGAAAATACCCGTTGAATCGCACGTTCAACCTCATCGGACCCTGAAATATCCCCGGCATACCTGAGGAGGAGCGCGGCACTCCGTAATGCGGCAACCGGGTTTGCAACCCCATAGCCTGCAATATCGGGGGCGCTCCCGTGCACGGGTTCAAAAAGGGCATATTGCTCCCCGATATTGGCACTGGGCAGCATACCAAGTCCCCCCACAAGGTAGGCTGCCACATCAGACAGGATGTCCCCGAACATGTTCGTCGTTACAATCACGTCATAGGATGCAGGATGGAGGAGGACGTCCAGGCAGAGTGCATCAATAAACCGCTCATTGCAATTCACTCCTGCAACCGACGCTTCGTGGAGGCAGATCTCCCGGAAGAAGACATCGGACTTGAGGACGTTCGCTTTATGACCGATTGTCAGTGTACGAAGTCCTGTAATGCTGCAGGCAAACCTGGCAATACGCTCGCATTCCCGGCGGGTAAGAAGGCGTAAGGTTGTGGCCTTATACTCCCCGACTTCTTCGATCCCTGAATAAAGACCTTCCAGGTTCTCCCGTACTACGGTAATATCAAACCCTTCCCCTTTTACAGGTCGCACATTGGCAAAGAGGTCGAGCGCCTTCCGAATTCTTACCACCACGCTCCGGTAATCGGGAGAAGGAGGTGTAGTAACCGCACCAAAAAGAATGGCATCAGCCGATTTCAACAGGCCAAGTTCATCAGCACCCATCGCCTCGCCGGTCCGCTTCCACCGCTCGTACCCCACTTCAACCGGGAAAAATTCGTATTCCGGGTGAAGATGCCTGAGCATCTCACTCGCGACGGGTATTACTTCCAGCCCGATACCATCGCCGGGTACGACTGCAATGCTCCTGACTTTCGCCATTATTCTGACCTCCAGCCTGCCACAAGCCCTTCGATTGAATGGAAAATATCCCAGGGAGCGGCACCCCAGTGGACCACGGCACCATATTTTCCGTTGAACATCCCGATCCCACCACGCTCTTTCTGGCAGCACCGGGTGATGAATGGTTCCTCTTTGACCGTACCGATGGGACATATGTCAATCAGGGTGAATTCATCCCCGTAACATTCGCGATATATCCCTGAGCTAGCCGTGCAGCCTGCTATCGTTTCGCCACCGACCATCAGGTCTGCGTCAAGGGTCCGGGAAAAACCCGCAGCCCTGCAGGGATAGACTTCTGCGCCCGTTTGCGAAATATCAGCAAGATGGTGCTCGAACATGATATCAAGTTCCCCGAACAGCCCGGTCGCCTCGAGCTCGCTGATCCGGGCAGACAATGAAGGAAGGGGAGGCCTGACATCATAGACATGAACAGTCAGGAAGACCGATGGGTCAGGATCGAGCACAAAGGTCATGTGCTCATCATGGCCGGAAAAAATAGTGCAGCGCCGTCCGGATTCCATTGCCAACCTGATAAGCCCTGCCCGGTTAGTTATGTTCACCTTCTCCGGGTACCAGGTAACCTCTTCTCCAGACGCGAGCACTTCTTCTGACATCACCTTTCTCATCAGCCCCTTTTCATCCGGGTCTGTGCTCACATGGATGACCTCGTGACCCTCGCTAGTCTTATGGATAAGGTATTCTGAAAGGAAATAGACGCGTTTTCCACAGGGGTCCGTGTCAGCGTAACCGATATACTTGTACTCGTGGGGAAAGATCATTTCCTTTTTGACCTCCAGTGGGGTACAAGCCCGCCCGCATGTAGAATTTCCTGCATCCTTGCAGACAGGGGCCGGACCGGGGTCTTTACGCCCCCACATGAGACAACCCCTTCATCCAAATCTATAACCAACCGGTCACCGTCGGAACAGTCACATTCCCCTTCAACGACCGGGAGGCCCACGTTGATCGCGTTACGGAAGAATATACGGGAAAATGATGGCGCGACAACGGCAACAAGCCCGGCTTCCTTAAGGGCAACCGCGGCCTGTTCACGGGATGAACCGCACCCGAAATTCCTGCCGGACACAATGACCGACCCGCGAAGCCTGCCGCCAAGCGAGGGGTCAAGGTCTTCAAATACGTGCTCGACCCAGACCTGCCGGTCTTTTGTCCGTAGATACCTGCCGGCGATGATGACATCGGTATCGATATCCGCCCCGAGGCGGACCACCGTTCCTTCAAGCCGCATTATTCACCCCGGGAACTGTAAGGACACCGGTCAGGGCGCTGGCTGCAGCGGTTGCAACCGAAGAAAGATAGATGCTCCCACCAATTCCCATCCGGTTCGTAAAGTTACGGTTCGCCGTCGAGAGACAGACTTCACCTTCACCAAGTACCCCCATATGTGCACCGAGACAGGGGCCACACCCTGGTGTACCGATGGTACATCCGGCAGCAACGATAGCTGAGAGCACACCCGTATCCGCTGCTTTTCGGAGGACTTCTGCAGAGGAAGGGACAACAATTGTCCTTACCGCCACCTTCTTCCCCCGTACTATGGCAGCAAAACGCTGCAAATCTTCAAATCTCCCATTTGTGCAGGTCCCGACAAAGACCTGGTCAAGGGGCAGCCCTTCAAGGGATTCCACCGGTCTTGCCGAATCTACCCGGGGAGGTTCCGCTACCACCGGCACAAGGTCACTTAAGTCAATTCCTATCTCGTCCGTATATGTACAGGGCTCGGGTACCTGGGGTTCGATCCGATGGCCGGACTTCAGGAGGTACGCTTGTGTCACCTCATCAGCGTAGAAAAGCCCGGTTTTCGCCCCTGCCTCCGTGGCAAGGTTCGTTATCGTGAGACGACCATCCATGGAGAGCGATTTCGTCCCGTCACCGATATATTCCAGTGCATGGTATGACGCCCCATCCATCCCGAATTTTGATATCACGGTGAGTGCAAGGTCTTTTGCCTCAACGGCACCGTAAAAAGACCCGGAAAGCCTGACACCAATTGTTTCCGGTACACGGAACCAAGTCATGCCGGAAGCCCAGATAGCAGCCATATCTGTTGCCCCGACACCGGTTGCAAACGCACCGAATGCCCCGAGCGTGCAACTATGCGAGTCGGCCCCGACCACGATCTCTCCGGGAAGAACCTCTCCTTCGCCCATGATCTGGTGACAGACCCCGCCCCCGATATCGGAGAAATGGATACCATGGGTCCTGGCAAATTCCCTCAGCTCTCTCTGGAGTGTCGCGGTTGTGCTGTTATTCGCCGGGACAATGTGGTCAAACAGGATATACAGCCGTTCAGGGTGGGCCAGGCCCGGGCATCCCATTTCCTTCCAGGCTTCAAGGGTGAGTACGCCTGTTCCATCATGCACATATGCCCGGTCAACCTCTGCATCAACATAATCCCCTGCCCCTGCACCGAGTATCCGTTCTGAAAGCGTCCTCATTTGTGTTTCCCCTCCACCTGAACGCATTTGATAAGTTCAAGAAGGCGCTCTGGGGTGACAACCGTTTTATGCTCTCCCTCGGTTTTTACCCTGTCAAGAACCAGGCAGATCTGTTCTTTCGATAACTGGAACCCAAGGGCCAAGGCCACGTATTCAAGTGCTTTTGACCCGGAATGTTTCCCGAGGATGAACTTTCGTTCGCCACCGACCATTTCAGGGGAAAAATATTCATAGGTCTCCGGGTCGTCGAGGATGGCAGCAATATGGATCCCACTTTCGTGTGAGAATGCGTGGGCACCAACAACAGGCTGTGTCCTTGCAACCGGGATATTGGATGCCTTTTCAACCAGTTTTGAGAGGTCCTGGAGATGCGAAAGGTCATACCGTTCGACCCCGGCTTTCATCCGGAGAGCGACAAGTACGGACTCAAGCGGGGCGTTGCCGGCCCGTTCACCGATGCCGTTAACCGTGGTATGGAGCTGAAATGCACCGGCCTCTGCGGCAGTAATCGTGTTCGCCGCAGCAAATCCCATATCATTGTGGCAGTGTGCACAGACCGGGACCCGCACGGTTGATACGAGGTCCCCCATCACTTCGTACATTTCCATGGGGGTCAGGCAACCAACCGTATCCGCAAAAGAGACGAGCTGGGCACCGTGTTCCTCGCCCTGCAAAAAAACTTCCTTCAAAAAACCACGGTCTGTCCTGGAAGCATCTTCTGCAGCAAAACGGACAGAGATCCCATGGTCATGGACATACTCAACAATCTCCAGTGCCGCCCGAAGCACCACATCTCTTGGTTTTTTGTACTTGTGCCTGATATGGAGGTCGGACGTTGCGATAAAGATGCTGACAAGGTCAACCCCGCAGTCTATTGCACAGTCAGCATCCTCTTTTCGTGCCCGTGCGAGGCAGCAGACCCTTGCACCGAGGCCCATGCCGGCGATCTCGGTGACACATTTTTTTTCATCTGCTGATACAATGGGAAACCCTGCTTCTATTACTTCGACACCGACCCTGTCAAGGACACGGGCAATCGACTTCTTTTCATCGCAGGTGAATGACACACCGGGTGTCTGCTCTCCGTCCCGGAGCGTAACATCGCAAATTTCAACATTCCACGGTTTCATGGTGTCTCCCTATCGGACAAGCCCCTTCAATCACTACAACTACAGGCGATTTCGGGGGAACAAGAATTTCCCTTAGACGGGCTTCATCATCAGCCCGGCAGATTACGGGGTCAGCCCAGGTAATGTAGGGCATAATATCGTATGCCTGCTGTCCGCCGGTCATCCCCATGCACTTATTTTTCATAATGACGCACAATAATGGCGTTTTTTTCTCGTACACATCGATCAGTGCGGGGAGCCCGGAATGGAGCAGTGCATAGTCTCCGGTGAGCGCGATACCCGTACTTTTCGCAGCCACCCCGATGGATGACCCCATTCCATAGCTTACCAGACTGGTTTTATACGGTGGGTTCATACAGAGAACGCAGCAGCCCGCATCACAGGTAACAGAAATGCCCCGTTCATCAAGGACCTTTATTGCAAGGATAAAGGGACAGTCCTTGCAGAATGACCGGTAGAAGCCGCGGTCTTCCCTTCGCTCGGGGTCCACATACGCAGGGGGGACCATTCCCTGGTGTTCGCTGACAAACGGTCTCCCAAGTTCTTTTACCTCATTAAATCTGCATGTCCCTCCAGTTAGAGGGTACACAGTACTGATACGGGATACTGGGTCCGGAAGGGGCTGTTTATCACCGGATACAGCAGCACCAACGAGGGCAATTGTTCCATGTATCCGGTTCAGGGGTGAAGTTTTCGCCCATTCACCCATTGGCCCGAGCATATTTTTCGCCCTGTCAACCCTTCCCTTCATGGTGAGATGTAACGGAGCGATCGTACCCCTGTTATTCTTTCTTTCTGCATTCCCGGGAGGTACTTCTGCATTGAGGAGGTCCGGTGTAAGGCGGAGGATTGCAATCCTTGAAAATGATTCCGACACCCGGAATGCCTCTTCAACGGCTTCAAAAATGTTGTGCGTGCCGGGCTCAATAACCGGTACCTCGGCGAGTTCCCCGTAGTATCTCGAGTCCTGTGCATTCTGCGACCCCTCGGCTTCCGGGTCGTCACCGGCGACAATGACCACACCTGCGAGCAGCCCCTGGGTAGTCGCCTCGACAAACGGGTCTGCACAGGCATTTAACCCGACATTTTTAAGGATTACTGCCGCTCTCCTGCCTGAAAGTGAGTCACCAAGGGCGTATTCTACAGCCACTTTTTCATTAATGACAGGTTCCGCACCTGTTTTTTCAAGCACTCCGCTGACGGGAAAGCCCGGCACACCGTAAAACAGGTCAGCTGCAGCAAGCAGGGCCTTCGTTACTGCATCTTCACCCTTCATAGCGGCTCCCCAGGGACCAGGTCACAACCCCTGCACCGGACACACATGGTCAGGGCATTTCCGGGGTCCAGCCCTTCTTCCTGCAACGCTTTTTCATGATAACCGGCAACCCGGAGCAACCGTTCAGCGGAAGGCCGGCTTGATCCGGAAAACCCTGCAATCGGGTTCAATGGCCGGATAACCGGGATCACACCCATTGTTGCCAGATCCCTGATACATGCATTCATCTCTTCATCCGTCTCTCCAAGACCAAGAATTACATTTGAAAACACGTGACCGCGTCCGAACAACGCTACTGACTTTTGGAGGACCCGTATGATGAGATCACAGTCATGGCCCGGGCATAGTGAGGCAAACAACCCCGGAGTAGCGCATTCAATATTGAACTTCACTTCTTTTACCCCTAGCCCGTGCAGGCGGCCTGGTGTTTCTTCCGTGGGGTATATTGAAACCCCGATCGGGAGACCGAACTGTGCCAGGTCACGGACAACCCTGCAAACATAATCTTCTTCCTCGGAAATGTCAGAATATACGCCACTGGTGATGGAGATTGCAACAATACAGTCTTTAATCCGCTCGACCATCGCATGGATCTCCCCGATTGATTTTCTCCGCTTGGGCAGGCGTGGCACATTACAGTAAAGGCAGTTGAAAATACAGCCGCTGCTGACGGTGATATAGGCCTGTTCCGGGCAATGAAGACCCACTGGATCAAACCGTCCGGATAATTCAATATCACCATAGCGGAGTGTTGCGACCCCTTCGCCTTCATGGGTGATTTCGATGGGGCTTGTCTCTGAACGTGCGAACCGCACCCTCATACCACCGGTGGAAAAGAAGACCGAACCCTCTCCCCCGGCTCCCGGACCTGCAGATGAACTTGAAAGGTACAGGGTTGCATCCTGCCCGGTCAACCGTGCTTTTCCAACGGCAAGAAGGGCTGCTTTTAATTCCTGTCCGTGCATAAGGCCAGGGCCTCCTCATATTTTGTATAAAATGGAATGGCAGCAACAGCACCAATGCTCCCACGGCCATTCCGGACGATCCGCAGGTTGATATCATCGATATCCAGGATCATACCCTGTGAAACTTCGCCACGTTTCACTTTCCAACCAAATTCCATCAGATTTGACGGGTCAAAACCCGTGTATACTGCCATACCGGTGTCCTCTGAAAGGGTATAGCGGTCCAGCAGTCCTGCAAAATGATCGATCAGCCGGGCAGGCTCCGATGATGCAAACTCGGCTACAATACTGACACAGTTTTTCGTCCGGTATGGGACAGGGTACAACTGAACGATCGTGTGCGAAAGGTAGCGGGACTGCTGGTCTTCCACAGCCCTTGCAATATTATGGACGAGTGTCCAGGTAGCCCCCTGTTCAGGGGTGTCGGTATCGTCCACACCAATCAGTACACGCTGTCGCCTTGGGAGCCAGACTGTTGAACCAGCACGTTTTCCCCCTCCAGAAGGGTCATTTATACTCCGTGTAACACCCTGGGCATAGGACCGGCATATGGACGCACCAACACCCCCGCCCCCAAGACCTACATACGAGACCTGTATTTCATCCTCATCAACGGAAACCGCACTTATTCCGGCCGGGAAATGGGACCCTTCAAGTGCGAGATCAGACTCCCCCGGGCGTAGCAGGTACCGCATGGTCGGTCCGATATTCCTGGCGGAAAGGACAAGCGGGCTCTGTGCATAATGGTGTTGTGCCCACATGGCACCCCCGGTACAATCAAAAAATTCGATGAGCTCGACACGTTCGCCAGCGGAATCCGCTACAGCGACAATCTGCGGGTACCGTATATTATACGGTTCAGGAAGGTTCACCATAGAGACCTGCCGCTTCGATGCCCCTGTTGGCCCATAATACAGACCCTAATGCACCAATTCTGCCCTTTCTTCCGGCCGTGTCAATATACCTGATCCCGGCAGATGCCGCAATATCCTCGGCATCCCTGAGGCTTACAATCTCGGTCTTGATCCTCCGGCAGGCACCATTCATTATTTTTGGGAATTCAAGACCCCTGTAATAGGCAATTCCCGTGTCGTCACTGAAGGAAAACTCCTCGATATAATCGCGGACATACGCAAGAAGTGCATCAACTGACCCGGGTTTTACGGCAAAATTTAAAGCAGACCCCACGCAATTGGTTGTTTTTTCCGGGACCATGGGGTTGAGCTGGATCAGCCTCATATTAAGAAATTCTGCACCCTCTACCGTGCACTGTTCACCGCATTTTAACGCGAGGACCCAGGTCGCCCCTTTTTCTGATGTGTCCGTGTCATCGATCCCTATCGTGACCTTCTCGTACAGCGGCGAAAAAATACGCACCCTGTTCACCCTCGCACCTCCGACCACCAGGTCATCCTCTGTGGGGTATTCAGCCCGTGTCACTCCCGGTGCCTGTGGGAGACAGGCAGCAATGCCAAGCCCGGCTCCGGCGATACCTGCCCAGGATGTAACAACCTCGTCCCCCTGCACCTCGACACCTTCAAGGGCCTGTCCCCCGATATTCTCTCCGGCAGCCCCGAAATTCGCCTGGAATAACCCAAGACGTGCCAGCATGCGCATTTCAGTCCCTTCCACCCTGGCAGAGACTATTGCCCCTTTTGCACGGATGCGGTTCATTGCGTCCCACTCGATAGGACCCCTTGCATGACACTGCTCGATGATCTCGGCAAGACCGGCACCCTTGTCCACCATTACAAGGAACCGGCGGGAAAAGAGTGATCCAAACTTCGTTTTTACTTCTTCGGGTTTTTTGACAATCATTTTGTCACCGGAATTATCGTTAACAGAATAGTCGGCAATATATTATTTAAGAAGATCGATCGGGTTACCCGGGTGAACCAAGGGAGCGAAAAATAAGTTTAAAGGATTTTATGGAGCTCGAATTTGAATGGCCCGAGTGTGCCACCGTAGTTGCCGGCGCTGATGAATTTTACGCCTTTTACCATGCAGGCTGCCTTGATACCTGCTGCCATTGCCTCTGCAACCGCTGCTTCGGAAACACCATCGATGACGATTTCGAACACGCCATTAATGCCGTCCGGGATCTTGCTGTCCGGGACCTTGCTCTTCAGGCTCGGACAGTATTGTTCGTTTGTGCTGGCGTTCATGAATTTGTACTTCTTGCTTCCTACTTTTGAGCCGCTTCCGACAATCCCGCCCGGGAATGAGGTAATAACGCCACAGACTTCATTGACCGCCGCAACAGCTGCCTGTGCACCGACGAGTGCTGACATGGTGCTGTCACCCATGACAAAGAAATTGCCGCCGGCAATGCCCTTCACCACGCCAATCTCTTCTTCTGTCAGGAAATCCCCGCCCATCAGGGGAATTGCCCAGACACTCCGGTCTCCGACCTTGGTCTGGTACTCGTAGCCGTCACCAAAGAAATGGAGTTTCATCGGGAGTTTTTCCTCGCAGTCCATAATACCATTGAAGGCCGCGGTCGTGGGTGCAGTAAGGACGCACTCTGCAACACGCTCAATCAACTGCTCTTTTAACTTTTTCTTGCTCGGGTGGACAATAAGAATTCCATATCCAGGCCTGCCGTCAGGGGTCTTCTGTGGGGGGATATACTTGTCAATACCTGCTTCTGCCGGACATGCAATAACCGATGTCCCGAACCCTGTCGCTTCGACCGCGGCACTGTAAGCGAGTTCCTTCGTTGCAGCGGTAACGATTACAGAGCTGACCCATGCCGGAAATGCTTCTGCAAACGTGTTGTCAATCTTTACACCGTTGATTTCCATATTCAAATACCTCAGACAAAGAATGTACCATGGCCGTGATAGAATAAATTTTCTAAGTGGTTTTTGAATTTGTAACAGATGATGGTAACATTGGAGGGACCCGGATATTTTTTCCAGCAACCTTGGGTGAAATGGGGACGTCCTTGTTAATGGCAATATTTCGTAGAAAAATATACGGTAAATCAGCCGGTTAATACCCCCAAAACAATTCCAAATTTCCCATATTTTTTGTTTTTACCTGATATTTTCTTTTCATACCCCTTATCATTAAAACCAATACACCAACATAATATAAACCATATGTTGCTATACAATAAGGGGGCATTGTTTGACACCCCTTTCCGGATAGCAGGAGAAATGAGGAGGGAATGTGAAGTCATACCCTAACCCGTTCCGACATAGCTCAAATACCTGGTTTCCAGACGAGTTCCCGTAAAGGGCCAGTGCCACTAACTATTATTACGGGCGACGGTGACGTTCTGTTCATAATCATCAACGGATTATGGAGGAGAAGATGGCGGGAGATCCGAAATTACCGAAGGACCCTTTTGAAACATGAAACAGGAGTGGACTGGCACATCACCTGATTGCTATCTTTGCCGTGGCAATTGTCATCCTTGTAATTGCAGGAGGAATCCTTCTCAGCGAGGCAGCAAAAAATCCGCCAAAGGTTACGGAAAAAGTTCCATCGGGATCATGACGTCCTTTACCAGGTATCAACCATTGATGCCCTGGTCCTTGGTGCATATGAGGGGTTCAACCTGCCAGCGAATTGGAAAAACATGGAAATTTTGGTATCGGAACATTCGATGCACTTGACTGGGAAATGATCGCTGTTGACGGCCGGTATTACCAGATAGCAGCAGATGGTACAGTCAGTGAAGTGGACCCCTCGAGGCTAATCCCATTCGCATCTGTCACATTTTTTGAAAATGATGGAACTATTATCGTAAGCAGGAGCATTAATTTCTCCACATTTGCAAACGGGATTGATAAAGGGCTTCCTTCAAAAAACCTTATTTATGCGGTCAGGGCTGATGCTACATTTCCTGAAGTGATAGTCCGGGCAATTCCAAAGCAGGAAAAACCTTATCCACCGCTTGCCGAGGCAGCGACAAACCAGAAAGTAACCAGGCTAGAGAATACCTCAGGGACAATCGTTGGATTCTACCTCCCCGCATTTATGAAAGGGGTAAATATGCCCGGTTATCACCTTCACTACATTTCATCTGACAGGAAAAGTGGAGGGCACATCCTTGATTTTACTCCGCCGGAAACCCCCATAGTCGTGATATATGACCAGACACCGGACTTTTCCATGTCTGCCCCGACAACAGGGGATTTCGCAGAGATGAATTTTTCGGGCGATGTTTCGGCAGATCTACAGCGGGTGAACGCTAACCAGGACAAGGGCCGGGTGAAAGTTACCGGGAAGATGAAATCATGGCAGTTTTTACCCTGAACAATCACCCATTCGCCCTTATCTTCGCTAAAAAAAACGGTTTTGCGATGGAATTTTTCTCCGATGCTTCAATAGGAAAACCAGCCGATAATCGGGGAGTATACCTTATTGAAAATGCCCGAATTTTTACAACGCCCAATCTTAACAGGTGCAGGGCAATTACCCCTGCTAAAAGGCCATTAAAAGTCCCGGATTTTGCCCCGATTTTTGCCGGTTATTGATTCCGGGTATATCAAGGAATATAAATGTAACGGTGGACAGCCATGGTTCCACAGTGGTATGGATACCTCACATAGTAACCTGACTGCCAGGGTTCCTGAAATTTAACCGGGTAATTCCGATTGAATTTCAGATCCGGGGGGGGCGTCAGAGCGGAACAATGTAATACCCCCGATTTGCCCTTTTTTTCGGGCAAAATCAAAAAATCCTGCTAAAAAGCGCATAAATTGTTACCTCTTAGTATAAGGA